>JBAYDV010000012.1:0-31711 GCA_041668045.1 Bacteroidales bacterium
AAAGCAGCTCAAGATAAAGCTAAATCTGAAAAAGGAACTGATAAGAAAATTCGTTCTCGCAAAGCAAAACCTGCAGTAGCTAAGGAAGAAGCTCCAAAAGCGGAAGCAAAAGCTGAAGCTCCAAAAGCTGAGGTAAAAGCAGAAGCTCCAAAAGCTGAATAAGTTAACTTAAGTAATAATCCGTAATTCGAAAGGAAAGATATGGAAATAAAAGCTGTAGAAGTCGCAAAACTTCGTAAAATGACAGGCGCAGGAATGATGGACTGTAAAAAAGCTCTTGTAGAAGCCGAAGGAGATTATGATAGAGCTAAAGAAATCATCAGAGAAAAAGGTAAATTAGTAGCTGCTAAACGTGCTGACAGAACGACTACTGAAGGTGCAGTAATAGCAAAAGTTAGTGAAGATAATAAAAAAGCTATTTTAGTTTGTTTAGGATGTGAAACTGATTTCGTCGCTAATAACCAAGAGTTTAAAGATTTAGTAAACAAAATCGCTGATAAAGCTTTAGAGGCTTTCCCAAAAAATCTTGATGAGTTAAAAGCTCTTGATTTTGACGGAATGACTATAGAAGAGGCTGTAACTCAACAAACTGGTAAAACTGGTGAGAAACATGAGTTAATGTACGTTTCTACATTAGAGGCTCCTTTTATCGCTTCTTATATTCATATGAATAGTAAAGTAGCTTCAATCGTAGGTTTCAATAAAGAAGTTTCTAAAGAAGTAGGTCATGGTTTAGCTATGCAGGTAACTGCTATGAACCCTGTATCTGTTTCAAGAGATGACTGTCCTCAAGACGTTATCGAAAAAGAATTAGAAATTTACCGCGAGCAAATTAGAATGGAAGGTAAACCTGAAAAACTAGTTGACCAAATCGCAAATGGTAAACTTAATAAATTCTTTAAAGAACGCGCGTTAGAAGATCAGGAATATACTATGGTAAGTAAAACATCTGTTAAAGATTATTTAAAATCTGTAGATCCTGAAATAAAAGTAGTTGGTTTTAGACGTTTTACTCTAAATGATGACTAGTTTTTATTCGATATAATATAATGGGCATTATTCCTTCATCGGAATGGTGCCTTTTTTATAATAATATAAATTACATACAAATTATAACAATATGCTTTATACACAAGACGTAAAAGATATGTGCCCAATCAGAAAAGGTACAGATCATGGTCCAGCACCAATTCCTGAAGAGGGAAAATGGATACAGTCAAGACAAATATCAGATATCTCTGGTTTAACACATGGTGTTGGTTGGTGTGCTCCTCAGCAAGGTGCTTGTAAATTAACCCTAAATATTAAAGAAGGAATAATTCAAGAAGCTTTAGTAGAAACTTTAGGTTGTTCTGGTATGACTCATTCAGCTGCTATGGCATCTGAGATTCTTCCAGGTAAAACTATTCTTGAGGCTCTAAACACAGACTTAGTTTGTGATGCTATAAATGTAGCTATGAGAGAATTATTTTTACAAATAGTTTACGGACGTAGTCAGACTGCTTTCTCTGAAGGTGGACTTCCTGTTGGTGCAGCCCTTGATGACTTAGGAAAAGGTTTAAGAAGTCAAGTAGGTACTACTTATGGTACTTTAGCTAAAGGTCCTAGATATCTAGAATTAGCTGAAGGTTATATCCAAAAATGTGCACTTAATGACGAAAATGAAATATGTGGTTATCAATATGTAAATCTTGGTAAATTATGTGATTTCATAAAACAAGGTGACGATGCCAATGTAGCTATCGAGAAAGCTACTGGTACTTACGGACAGTACGAAGGTGCTGCTAAATATATAGACCCACGTAAACAATAGGAGGATATTATGGCATTATTTGAATCATACGAAAGAAGAATAAAACAAATTGACGCTGTATGCGCCAAATATGGTATTAAAAATATCGAAGAAACTAAAGAAATCTGTGCTGCTAAAGGTATAGATCCTATTAAAATTACTAAAGAGATTCAACCTATTTGTTTCGAAAACTGTGGTTGGGCTTACACTTTAGGTGCTGCAATAGCTATCAAAAAAGGTGTGAAAACAGCTGTTGAAGCTGCTGAATGCCTTGGTGAAGGTCTTCAGGCTTTCTGCATACCAGGTTCTGTAGCTGACCAACGTCAAGTAGGTCTAGGACATGGTAATCTAGGTGCAATGCTTCTTCGCGAGGAAACTGAATGTTTCTGTTTCTTAGCTGGTCACGAGTCATTTGCTGCTGCAGAGGGTGCTATCGGAATCGCTAACAACGCTAACAAAGCACGTAAAAAACCTTTAAGAGTAATTCTTAATGGTCTTGGAAAAGATGCTGCTTATATCATCTCACGTGTAAACGGTTTCACTTATGTTCAGACTCAATTAGTATATGAGACTGGTGAACTAAAAGAAGTTCGTCGTAAATCATTCTCTAATGGTCCAAGAAGTCTTGTAAATTGTTATGGTGCTGACGATGTAGTAGAAGGTGTAAAAATTATGTGGAAAGAAGGTGTTGATGTATCAATCACTGGTAATTCAACTAATCCTACACGTTTCCAACATCCAGTAGCTGGTACTTATAAGAAAGAATGTGTACAACAAGGTAAAAAATACTTCTCAGTAGCATCAGGTGGTGGTACAGGTCGTACTCTTCATCCTGATAATATGGGTGCAGGTCCTGCTTCTTATGGTATGACTGATACAATGGGTCGTATGCATAGTGATGCACAGTTCGCTGGATCATCATCAGTTCCTGCTCACGTAGAAATGATGGGTCTTATCGGAGCTGGTAACAACCCAATGGTTGGTATGACAGTAGCCGTAGCAGTAGCTATTCAAAAAGCTATGAACTAATATACTAGATATTAGATAAAAATAGGAATACTCACCAAGTTATTGGTGAGTATTTTTTATATATTTTATGTAAATTCGCATCTATAAATAAATAGAAACTATGAATTCCAACTATAATAACGATAATCTTACAGATGTAAATAATATAGATTTGACTAAAAGTCCTCGTGCTGTAAAAGCTATGAGTCTTTTCCATGACGGAGGATATGCTTGTGCTGCATCTACTTTTTTAGCCTTTAATGATTTGGTAGATATGCCTTTTGATCAAGCTGCTAAATTAGCTTCTTCATTTGGAGCAGGAATGGGACGTCTTCGTGAAGTATGTGGAGCCTTGACAGGAATATTCATGGCAGCAGGTTTATTATATGGTTATGCAGATACAACTGATGCAGAAGAAAAAACAGCACACTATGTTCGTATTCAGGCTCTCTCTAAACGTTTCCGTGAGATAACCAGTGCCATGTTAGGAGATGACACTATTATATGCAGGGAGTTATTACACCTAGATATAAAAGGTGCAGATGACCCACGTCCTCAGCCACGTACTGAAAATTACTACGCTACTCGCCCATGCGAAAAGTTAATAGGCATAGGCGCTTACGTACTAGAAGAATATATGAATGAAAATGAGGCTAAGTAGTCTATTTCAAATAATCTTCAAAATATTGTGATACTTTATTCATTAAATGTATTCTATCTACTCCGCGAACGTTATGTTCGGCGCGAGGATAAATGAAGTAATCTACGGGGACTTGATTTTTAATACATTCACGAATGAAGCTATAACTATTTTCACGAACTACTGTATTATCTATAAGTCCTTGAATTATTAATAGTTTTCCTTTTACATTTTTGGCTTGATTTATCAAGCTTACTTTAGCATAACCTTTAGGGTTTTCTTGAGGAGTGTCCATGTAACGTTCACCATACATTACCTCATACCATTTCCAGTCAATAACAGGGCCTCCGGCGACAGCTACTTTAAATACTGAAGGGTAATTAGTTAGAAGAGAAATAGTCATAAATCCTCCGTAGCTCCAGCCATGAACACCTATGCGTGTGGTATCTACCCAAGGTTTATCCATCATCATACGAACTCCTACCATTTGATCGGCCATTTCTGCTTGACCACACTGACCATGTATGACTTTTTCGAAGTCAGCTCCGCGATTTAGTGTTCCTCTGTTATCCATTACGAATACTACATATCCTTTTTGAGCCATGTACATCTCCCAACGACGTTGTGAACCAAGATATGTATCTTTGACTAACTGTGAGTGAGGACCTCCATATACATATAATATCATAGGATATTTTTTAGATGGATCGAAGTTAGCTGGTTTGGTTAGTCTATAATAGTTATCGTATAAACCATCAGCACTCTTGACTGTACCTAAAGTTATTTGTCCGTAATTATATTCCTGGTCAGGACATGTAGCTCTGTCAAGTTCTCTAATGTCTTTATTTTTATTAGCATCTCTTAAATCTAAAACTGCAGGTACATTTAAGCTACTATAATTATCTAGAAAATATTTCATGTCTGCACTTGGTATTATATTATGCCATCCTTCTGCAGGCGTTAGTCTTTCTGCGATATTTGATTTAGAAGCTTCTTTTTTAGATAGTGAACAAACTTTCTTGATGTTAATCTTAAAATAGTGTTGTTCTATAGGAGATACTTCTGCTGAAGTGTAATAGACGTATTTACCATCTTCTCCTACGAATGCTACATCTGCATCGACTGGTGTTATTCGTTTAATAGTATTTACATCATCGTTTGATATTAAATATAAATTATAATATCCGTCTCTGTTATTGGTGCTATATATGAATTTAGTTGGGTCATTTTTCATAAATACTATCGGAGTCATAGGTTCTTCATAACGGTCATCTTTTTCTGTTAGGATGGTTTTTATGAAGTCTCCATTGTTGGCATCGTATTTATTTAGATGCATTTCATTTTGACCACGATTAAGAATTTGTGCATATATATATTTTGAGTCAGGTGACCATGTAAGATTGGTGATATATCTTTCTTGGTCGAAGTCTGTGACTTTTAAATAAATGGTTCTAGCTAGTGTCCTGTCGTATATTCCAAATGTTACGTGTTCAGAAGGTGTACCTGCCATTGGGTATTTAATCATTCGTGATGTGCCTGTTCGTGTAGTGATGTCGAAAAGAGGAAAATCAGTTACATTGGTGACATCTTTTTTATAGAAGCCTAGTTTGGAGCCGTCAGGCGACCAAAATATGCCTTTGGTGATTCCGAACTCGTTACGAGAGACGGACTGCCCACATATTAGATTCTTATCTTTGTACGAAGTTACTGCAGTTTTATTGCCCTTAAAATCTGATATATATAAATTATTGTCTATGGTGTATGCTATGGCTTTGGCAGAGTTTGAAAAGTGTTGGTTAGTACTTTTAGATGGTGTGCTTATCTTATAGTTGAGAGTGATTCCTGATGGTGTGAGATTGAATACATTCAGATTCCGTCCTCTTTTCATAGTCATTGTGTGGCTGTCTTCGAATTGAATAGGACTCCACAATTTTAGAGGCTTTTTTAGTTTAAGTGCATTACTAATCGCTTGTAATGATGTTAATGTTTCTTTCTTTCCTGTTTTAGCATCTATTTTAATAAGTTTGTCTTTATCAAATTGTACTAAAGAGTGAGTTTCTCCCTGCCAAACGGTGAATTTAACTCGTGGTGAGAGATTATAGCCTAGGATGACGTCATGCATAGATAAAATTTTATCTCCACGGTTATTGTAGGAGCTTTGTTCTATGATTTTCGTATCGTTATTTGAAGTAGATTTGTGAGAATCTTGTCCTATCGCTGATATACTAATTAATGAAAGCGATGATATTATTATTAATTTATTCAATTTCATATCACAAATTTAAGAATTTTTTCTTTATAGGTATTTTCACACGATTAAATTATTACTTTTGTGGATAAACAAGATTCTTTCAAATATTATAATTATGAAAAAAGCATTATTGAGCATAGCTCTGTTGTTAAGTGTAATAGCTACTAGTCCAGTAGCTTATGGACAAGTTTTAGGTAAAAAACCCGATGGCAAGGATGATGGTAAGGTGATTATCCAAGATGTGAAACGTATTCCAAATACATCTGTTAAAAATCAGGGGCGTTCCGGAACTTGTTGGTGTTTCGCTACTACGTCTTTTCTTGAAGCTGAGATTTTAAAGGCTACTAATAAAACTTATGATCTTTCTGAAATGTTTACTGTACGAAATAATTATATTCGTAGAGTGAAAGATAATTATTTAAGAAAAGGAAAAGGTAATATAGGTGAGGGTAGTATAGCTCATATGGTATTATATGTTATGAAACATCAAGGTTCTATGCCCGAGTCTGCTTATCCTGATACTATGCCAGGTCAGTCATATCCTGATCATTCTATGCTTCAGAGATATTTGAAAGCTATGACTAAAGTTTCTGTGGACTCAAGAAAACGTATGCCAGATGAGTTGTTGAATGGACTATTGGATTCTTATTTAGGTAAAGTTCCAGCTACTTTCGAATATGAAGGTGTTGAATATACTCCTAAGTCTTTTCAAAAGAGTCTTGGTCTTAAATTGGATGATTATGTAGAGATAACAAGTTTTTCGCATCATCCATTTTATGAATATGTTCCTTTAGAGATTCCTGATAATTGGGATAATGAGAAACAGTTTAATGTACCTATCGATGTATTAATAGATGTTTTAGATAAAGCTATTGACCGTGGATATACTATAGCATGGGATGGCGATGTATCTGAAAGTACTTTTAGAACTAAGAATTTTAATGTTATATATAATGGAGCTACAGAGAAAATAAATGGTAAGGATGTGGTTACTCAGGATATTCGTCAAGCTCAGTTCGAGAATTTTACTACGACTGACGACCATTTAATGCATTGCGTTGGTTCTGCTAAGGGGTCAGATGGTAAAGATTATTATATTATTAAAAATTCCTGGGGTCCTAAAGCTCAAGATCATGGATATATTTATCTGTCTAAAAATTATGTAGCAGCTAAAACTATTTCTATATTGATTAATAAAAATGCCTTGGATAAAGATTTACGAAAAAAGTTGTCTGAATAATTAATTGTTTTAAGTATTTAGATGATTGGTTTATATATATATACTTAATAAGACTCTAGCATAAATTAGTTAGGGTCTTTTTATTTTGATTTATTTGTAATAAGTAAAATATTATTTATATTTGTGCACGCACACAAAGAAATAAAATATTAATAATATAACCTTATGAATACAACATCTAAAATGACGAATTATCGGTGGGTAATTTGTTCATTGTTATTTTTCGCTACTACAGTAAATTATATGGACCGACAGGTTTTATCTTTAACGTGGAAGGATTTTATAGCTCCTGAGTTTCATTGGACAGATAGTGATTATGGAACTATTACTTCTTTATTCTCTTTATTCTATTCTGTTGGTCAGCTATTCGCTGGACGTTTCATAGATTGGATGGGAACAAAGAAAGGTTATTTATGGGCAATAGGTATTTGGTCAGCAGGTGCATGTTTACATGCTTTCTGTGGATGGGGTACTGAATTAGTATTAGGAGTAGATGACGCTTCTGCCTTAGTTGGTTTAAAAGCAGGTTCAGCTCTGGCTGTAACTGCAGCTACCGTGAGTGTATATTTCTTCGTAGCAGCACGTTTAGTATTAGCTGCTGGTGAGGCAGGTAATTTTCCAGCTGCTGTAAAAGTTACTGCTGAATATTTCCCTAAGAAAGATCGTGGTTTCGCTACTAGTCTTTTTAATAGTGGTGCTTCTATTGGTGCATTATTAGCTCCTTTGACTATTCCTACTTTAGCTAAATATTTTCAAAGCATAGGTGTTGGTAATGGATGGGAAGTTTCTTTTATAATAATAGGTGCTCTTGGTTTTGTATGGATGGGCTTCTGGGTATTCATATATGATAAGCCAAGTCAAAGTAAGCATGTTAATGCTGCCGAATTAGCATATATCAATTCAGATGTTGATGATGATGAAGATGATGAAAAAGAAGAGACAAATGAACCTAAGGAAGAAAAACAACTTGGCATATTAAAAGCATTTCATTATAAACAAACTTGGGCTTTCGCTTTAGGTAAATTTATGACTGATGGTGTATGGTGGTTTTTCCTTTTCTGGATTCCAGCTTATGTAAGTGATGTATATCATTTGCCATCAAGTGATCCTAAGGCGCAATTATTGATATTTGTTCTATATGCTATAGTAATGTTATCTATAATTGGAGGTTATTTACCTACTTATTTCGTAAATAAAAGAAAAATGGAACCTTATGCAGGAAGAATGAAAGCTTTGTTGATATTTGCTTTTATTCCATTGTTAGCATTGTTCGCTCAACCTTTAGGTACTTATTCATATTGGTATCCAATTATCCTTATTGGTTTAGCATGTGCAGCTCACCAAGCATGGTCTGCTAATTTATATTCAACTATTGGAGATATGTTCCCAAAATCTACAATAGGAACTATAGCAGGAATTGGTGGTATGGCTGGAGGACTAGGTTCTGTATTTATTAATAAAGGATCTGGAATGTTATTTGATTATTCTGTAGGAACAGCTACTCGTGCTCCTCTTCATATTCTAACTTTTGATGGTAAACCAGCTGGATATTTCTTAGTTTTCTGTTTTTGTGCAGTGGCTTATTTAATAGCATGGGGTGGAATGAAATTACTTGTTCCTAAATATAAAAAAGTAAAATTATAAGATAATGAAAGATTTATTTAATATTAAAGATAAAGTCGCAGTAATCACTGGGGGTTATGGAATCTTGGGTAGAAGTATGGCTGAGTATTTATGTGCTCAAGGTGTAGTAGTTCTAATCCTTGGTAGAAATGAAGAAAAAGGTAATGCCTTGATTCATGAGCTAAAAGCTCAAGGTGGTATAGCTTATTTTATTAAGTCTGATGTGATGAATCAAGATATTTTAGCTGAGAATGCTAAGTTTATAAAAGAAAAATTCGGGAGATTGGATATTTTAGTTAATGCTGCTGGAGGAAATATGAAAGGTGCTACTATAGCGCCTAATCAAAACTTTCTTGATTTAGATGCAAATGATTTTCGTAAAGTAATGGATTTAAATTTGATGGGGACGGTACTTCCTACTATGGCTTTTGCTCCTATTATGATTGAAAAGAAAAAAGGTAGTATTATAAATATTTCTTCTATGTCTGCATTTCGACCACTTACTCGAGTAGTCGGATATAGTGCCTCTAAAGCAGCTATTTCAAATTTTACTCAGTATATGGCTACTGAATTAGCTACTAAATTCGGAAATGGCCTTCGTGTTAATGCTATGGCTCCAGGTTTTTTCTTAACTAATCAAAATCGCGATTTGTTAACAAATCCAGATGGTAGTCTTACTGCTCGAGGTAAAAAAATTATTGAACAGACTCCTTTTGGTCGTTTTGGTAGTCCTGATGAGTTGAATGGTACTCTTCATTATTTAGCAAGTGATGCTTCAGCTTTTGTAACAGGTACTGTGGCTGTAGTTGACGGAGGATTTAACGCCTTTTGTTTATAGATATGGAAAAGATATATAGTGAACAAACTTGGAGATGGTATGGTCCTAATGACCCTGTCTCTTTATGGGATATCCGTCAGGCTGGAGCCACGGGTATAGTAACAGCTCTTCATCATATTCCTAATGGAGATGTATGGACTGTAGAAGAAATTAATAAACGCAAGGAAGAGATAGAAAAGACAGGTCTTAAGTGGACTGTCGTAGAAAGTCTTCCAGTAGATGAATTTATTAAGACTCAAACAGGAGATTATTTACAACATATAGAAAATTATAAACAGAGCATTCGTAATTTAGCTTCTTGTGGGATTTATGTGATTACTTATAACTTTATGCCTGTCCTAGATTGGACTCGTACAGATTTAGCTTATCCTCTTGAAGATGGTTCTAAGGCTATGAGGTTTGAAAAAGCTGCTATGATGGCTTTCGATCTTTATCTACTAAAGCGTCCAGGTGCTGAGAAACTATATTCGAAAGAAGAAATAGCTTTAGCTAAAGCTCGTTTTGATTCTATGTCAGAGGATGATAAAGATCAATTAACAAGAAATATAATAGCTGGACTTCCAGGTGCTGAAGAGTCTTTTACTTGTGAAAAGTTACTTGAGGCTATGGATAAATATAAGAATATTAGTAAAGATAAACTTCGTGAAAATTTAATATTTTTCTTGAAAGAGGTTTGTCCTGTAGCTGATAGTGTGGGAGCTAAATTAGTTATTCATCCAGATGATCCTCCTATGCAAATTTTTGGATTACCAAGGATTATGTGTAGTGCTGATGATTTTCAATTATTAGCAGATGCTGTACCTAATCCTTCTAATGGATTATGTTTATGTACAGGTTCTTTGGGTCCTAATCCAAAAAATGATTTAGTATATATGATGCATCATTTTTCAGAGAGAATTAATTTCGTTCATCTTCGCAGTACTAAGAGAGATGGAAAAGGAAATTTTTATGAAGATAATCATTTGGAGGGTGATGTGGATATGTATGAGGTTATGAAAGCATTTGTTGAAATTAATCAAGAAAGAGGGCATTCTATAGCTTTCCGTCCTGATCATGGGCATCAAATGGTTGATGATCTTAATAAAGAAATAATTAACCCTGGTTATACTTGTATTGGAAGGCTTCGTGGTTTGGCAGAATTACGAGGACTCGAGATGGGTATTATTAGAAGTCTATAAAAAGTATATTAACATTGAAGATTTTTTATCTGATGTGTTGTTATAAAGTGTCGTAGTTATGATTTACGTATTATTTGTGTAAGAAAAAGCTACTCCCTAGAGAGTAGCTTTTAGTTATCCGATATTCCGGACGTTTTTTTTTTAAACACAAGTCGAAGCTTTTATACTGTACTTCTCAGTTTTAATTTTTTTATTAGAAAATTATTTTATTATTTCTAATTCCTTAGCTACTTTAGTGAAAGCAGAAATGCATTTATCAAGTTGTTCTTTAGTGTGTCCAGCTGATATCTGAACGCGAATACGAGCTAAGTCTTTAGGAACTACCGGATAGTAGAATCCTACTACGTATATACCTTCTTCTAATAATTTGTCTGCCATTATTTGCGATAATTTAGCATCATATAGCATGACAGCACATATAGCAGATTGGGTTGGTTTGATATCGAATCCTGCTTCTTTCATCTTATTAACGAAGTATGCAGTGTTTTCGTGTAATTTATCTTGTAATTCGTTAGTTCTGGTCATCATGTCGAACATGGCTGAACCAGCGGCTGCTATCATAGGAGGAATTGAATTTGAGAATAAATATGGACGTGAACGTTGACGTAGCATATCTATAATCTCTTTTTTACCAGTGGTGAATCCTCCAACTGCTCCTCCGAATGCTTTTCCAAGAGTTCCTGTTATTATTTCTACTTTTCCTCTTAGGTTATATAGTTCTGTGGTTCCTCGGCCTGTTTTTCCTACGACTCCAGCTGAGTGAGATTCATCAACCATTACCATAGCATTATATTTCTCTGCTAGTTTATATATCTGGTCAACAGGTGCTACATTACCATCCATCGAGAATACACCATCTGTACAGATAATGCGGTTACGCTGTGCTTGAGATAGTTTCAAACAATTTTCAAGCTCATCCATATCAGCGTTGGCATAACGATATCTTTTAGCTTTACATAAGCGAACACCGTCTATGATTGATGCGTGGTTTAAAGAATCGGAAATAATAGCATCTTTGTCGCTAAGAAGAGGTTCGAATAGTCCACCATTAGCATCAAAGCATGATGCATAGAGAATGGTATCTTCTGTTCCGAAAAATTCAGATATTTTATTTTCAAGCTTTTTATGAAGATCTTGTGTTCCACATATAAATCTTACACTTGACATACCATATCCTCTTTCATCGAGCGCTTCTTTAGCTGCAGCTATTAATTCTGGATTATTAGCTAGTCCTAAATAATTGTTGGCACAAAAGTTTAGAACTTCTTTCCCACCTTTGACTTTTATGTCTGCTTTTTGGGCGGTAGTGATAATTCTCTCATCTTTATAAAGACCTGCGTCTTTAATAGATTGTAATTCTTTTGTTAAAAATTCTTTAAAATCGTTATACATTGTATCATAGTTTTATACAAATGTAATTATTTATTTGTTTTTTGGAAAAATACTAATAAGAATATTTATATAAAATTTTATAAATATATAAAAATGAATCAAGATAAAAAGATTAAAACTTTTGGAATTTTAAAAGTTTTCATATATGTTTGCAGGAATATTTATCGAACATTAAAATATTAAGATGGATCAAAAACAATATATAATAGAAAAATCAGGACAATTATTTTTTAAAAATGGCTTCAAAGTCGTTACTATGGATGATGTGGCTGCAGCTAATGGTATTTCTAAAAGAACTTTATATGAACTTTTTAAAGATAAGAAGACTCTTCTTTCAGATTGTATCCAATCGTATATAATTACTAGTAAGAAAAAATCAATGGAGGCTAATGCAGATTCTGAAAATACGATAGATATGATGTTTAGAATGTTTTATAGATTTCAATCTTTATATACAGAGAAGACTGCAAGAAGGGAGCAAGAATTGAAAAAGTATTATCCTGATGTATATTATAATGTGTATATGAATTTGAGATTGATGAGATTGGAGGAGATGAAGAAATCGTTTAAGAAGAGTATTGAGCAGGGTATAATTGATGAGGCTTTGGTTGATCTGAAGAGGACTCCTTATGTTTTTGATTCTCTTATCGCGGATTTTGATGATTCTAAGATAGTGGAGCTTTATAATGGAACTAGATTTGATGCTTTCAGGGATTTAATTTTAATTCATTTTAGAGGTTTAACTACAGAAAAAGGTAGAGAAATTATAGATGGATATCTTAAAGATGAAAAGAAGTTTAAATAGTATTGGAAAATATAGTAGAAATAATAATTATAAATTTTAAAGTATGAAGAAAGTAACCTTGTGGATAATCGCTGTGACGACGATGTTATCATTGCCGTGTATTAGTATTAAGGCGGCGAAGGTGAATAAGATTCCTGGTATGGTGGTAGAGGATACTACTATTATGAATTTGAGTTTGAAGGAGGCACAAGATTATGCAGTTAATCATAATCGTTCTCTTGAAAATGCTGATTTGGATATTAAAAAGGCAGAAGCTGCTCATTGGCAGGCTATAGCGACGATGTTGCCGCAGGTTAGTGCTAAGGTCGATTATAGTAATATGTGTGGGTATGAGATGGATTTTAGCGGACAGACGATTTCTATGCCTCCAAGTGGACAGATCGTGGCTTCTTCTTCTATATCTATTAGTGGTGCACAGGTGGTGAATGTGCAAGTGGCTAAGATATCGGAGAGGATGGCTGATGTGACTAAGAAAAAATCTGAGAAGGAAATAAGGGATAATATTAAGTTGTTGTATTATACTGCTTTGGTTACTACTAAGACAGTGAGTTTGCTTGAAGAGAATTTAAAGAGTCTAGAGGATTTGCTTAGATTTTCTAATAAGTCTGTGGAGATGGGAGTATCGGAGCAGGTGGATGCTGATCAGATTATGGTGCAGGTGTCATCTATGAAGTCTTCTATTAATTCTACTAAAAGGTCTTTGGAGGCCGTTTATAATTCTATAAGACTTCAATTAGATTTGGATGTTAATAAAAAGATTAAATTGACTCAAACGATTGATGATTTACTTAATGTGGATACTGCACTTTCTTTATTGACATCAGATTTTATCGTTAATGATAATTATTCTTATCAGTTGTCGGAGCAGAGTGCTGAGATTAGTAGAAAGAAGGTTGATATAGCTAAATGGTCGTTCGCTCCTTCGCTGACTCTTGGTTATAGCTATACTAAGAAGAAGTATTTTAGTGATGAGCCTACTTTTAATATGACTCCTCCAAATATGATTAGTATGTCTATTTCTATACCGATTTTTTCTTCTGGTTCTAGAAATCAAGCTTTGAAAAGTGCTCAGTATGATTATCAAAAGAGTGTAAATACTCTTATCGATACTGAGAAGTCTTTAGAGATGCAGTATAGGCAGTTATGTTATAATTTGAATTCTTCTTTTGAAAAGTATCAGATTCAAAAAGAGAATGTAGATGTGACGCAAAGGTTGTTTAATAATATGGCTAAGAAGTATGAGTATGGTACTGCTTCTGGCGTTGATATTACTACTTCTGGTACAAATGTTATTCAGGCTCAGAATACTTATATTCAGTCACTTCTTGATTTTGTTAATTCTCAAATTCAATTGGAGACTCTTTTAAATAAATAGTTTTTTAATTCAAAAATGATAAAAAGTAATAAAATGAAATTTATAAAATGGATTTTCGTAGCTGCTTCTTTATTTGTTCTTTCTAGTTGTTCAGGAACAAAGAAATCGAAAGAAGTCAAAAAGATAACGAAAGTTGAACAAGTTAGAACTACGATTCTTAAAAAACAAAATATAACAAGGACGATTAATTTATCTACTATTCTTGAAGGTTATACTACTTTAAATGTTTTTCCTTCTATTCAAGGACATATAGAGAAAATTTTCGTCGAGGTGGGAGATCATGTGAAGAAAGGAGATGATTTAGTTAGAATGGATCAAACACAGTATAAAAATGCTCTCATTACTTATAATAATCTTGTGACTGAAATGAAGAGAATGGAGGGCTTGAAGGAAGGTAATGCTGTTTCTCAACAAAATTATGATAATACTAAGATGAGTCTTGACCAGGCGAAGGCTCAATTAGACTTTTTGAAACAAAATACATATTTCGAAGCTCCTTTTAATGGCGTTATTTCTGCTAAAAATTATGAAAATGGAGAACTTCTCTCTGGAAGTCCAGTAGTAGTTCTAACTAAGATTTCAGAACTGAAAGCTTTAGTGAATGTTTCAGAGATTTATTATACAGGAGTAAAGAAAGGAACGAAAGTGAATATAATTTCTGAGTTGTATCCTGATAAGGTATTTAATGCGGAAGTAGAGATAGTATATCCTACTATTGACCCGACTTCTCATACATTTACTGTTAAGCTAAGAATTCCAAATCAGAATATGAAATTACGTCCGGGTATGTATGTTCGTACTAAATTATTGATTGGTAAAGATAATGTTTTACTAGTTCCTTATCTTTCTGTTTTAAAACTTACAGGTTCTAACAATAGATATATTTATATTAATGAAGGGGGAAAAGCGAAGAGAATATTCGTTAATCTAGGGCAGAGATTTGATGATAATATAGAGATTATAAGTCCTGAATTAAAAGAGGGTATGGAAGTAGTAACTACTGGACAGTCAAAATTGGTAGAGGGAGTTAAATTAAATATTGTAAAATAAGTAACTATGGCTAATAGTAGTATATATAGAACAGCCATTAACAAGCCTGTAACGACTTTGTTAGTGTTCGTGGCAGTCGTGGTAATAGGAATTTTCTCTATTCAAAAATTACCTATTGATATGTTTCCTCAGATGGATCCTCCCTATATAACCATCATGACCACTTATCAAGGTGCTAATGCTAGTGAGATAGAGACAAATGTAACAAAGGTTATAGAGAATGCAGTTAATGCTCTTGATGGATTAGATGAGATGACTTCTTCCTCTAAAGATAATATTTCCACAGTTACACTTAAGCTAAATTGGGGCTCAGATATGGGAGAGGCCGTAAATGATGTAAGATCTTACCTGGAACTTTATGAATCATTACTTCCAGATGGATGCTCGACTCCTAATATCTTTAAATTTAATACTAGTATGATGCCAATCTTAAGATATGGTTTCATGGCTAAAGAGAGTTATGCTGGTCTTGATAAAATTATTAATGATGATGTAGTTCCTAAATTAAACAGAGTAAATGGAATTGGTAATATTACAGTAACAGGAGCTCCTAATAGATATATCTATGTAGATATAAATCAAGAAAAACTAGACGCATATGGTATCCCTTTAGAAACAGTAGGTAATGCTATCTCGAATAATAATATAAATCTTTCTTCTGGTACTGTGAAAATGGGTGTTGACCAATATCAGATGGAAGTAAGAAGTCAATACATTCAAAGTTCAGAGATAAACGATATAGTAGTTACTACTCTCCCTACTGGTCAAAAAGTATTTGTTAAAGATATAGCGAATGTTCGTGATACTATAAAAGATATAACTCTCGATGAAAAGTTAAATGGGAAGGAGAGTGTTGGTTTAATGGTATCAAAACAGTCCGGAGCTAATACAGTAGCTATATGCAGGGAAGTTAAAAAGGAGATGGCTAAGATAGAAAAAATACTTCCTGCTGATATCGATGTAGTGCTAGTAAGTGATTCTTCTGACAATATTAAAGGCTCCATAAATTCTTTAGAGGAATCAATAGCTTATGCTTTATTATTCGTAGTATTAGTTGTATTCTTTTTCTTAGGAGATTGGCGTTCTACCTTAATAATAAGTTTAACTATTCCAATAGCCCTAATCGTAGCATTTATATACCTCGCAGTAACAGGTAGTTCTTTGAATATTATATCTCTTAGTTCTTTAACCGTGGCAATAGGTATGGTGGTCGATGATGCTATCGTGGTTTTAGAGAATATCACCAAACATATCGAACGAGGTGCAAGTCCCCGCGAAGCGGCTATTTATGCTACCAATGAAGTTTGGGTATCTGTTATAGCTACTACGCTGGTTATAGTAGCAGTATTCGTACCATTGACTATGTTAAATGGGATGGCAGGTATTATGTTTAAACAGTTAGGGTGGATAGTAACGATAGTAGTGTCAACATCTACCTTAGTCGCTATTTCTCTAACACCTATGTTAGCCTCTAAAATATTAAAAGAGGAAAAAATTAAAATCGATAGTAATGGTAATATAGTAGAAGTTAAAAAGACTGGTTGGTACCAAAAATATATAGTAAGTAGTTTCGATAAGATAGATGCACTTTATTCGAAATCTTTAAACTGGGTACTACATCATAAAATATTAACTATCAGTATGTCTGTGATATTTTTTATAGCTTCACTTATACCTTATGGAATCGGTAAAATAGGTACAGACTTCATGCAGAATAGTGATAATGACCAATTAAGTGTAACCGTAGAATTGCAGGCAGGAACACGTATTGATGAAACTTTAAAGACTGCTAGACAACTTGAAAAAAGATTCTTTACTATAGCTCCTGGTGTATTAAGAATAAATACTACTGCAGGGTCTGATGATGAGGGTAATGTAGGTTCTATATTTTCTTCTACAAATAATAGTAAAATCTCGATGTCTGTAGTTTGTAAAAAGAAATCTAAAAGAAAAAGATCTATTTTCGAAATAGCAGAAGTTCTACGACAAGAAATGTCTAAATATCCTGAAATTATTGATTATCAGTGTGAGATCTCTAGTGAGTTTGGTCCCGGAGGTGCATCTACCGTAGATGTAGAGATTTATGGATATGATTTTAATCAGACTAATATATTTGCTGAAGAAGTGCAAAATCTAATTAAAGATAATGTAAAAGGGGCTAGAGATGTAACTATTAGTAGAGAAAAAGATCGTCCAGAGTTGAAAATTACTGTAGATAAAGAAAAAGCCTCTGAATTAGGCTTGAATGCTAGTATGATATCTTCATATGTGAGGAATCGTGTAAATGGGATGCTATCTGGATATTTAAAAGAAGATGGTAGTGAATATGATATTTGTGTTAGACTAGTAGAGGAAGATAGAAACACTCTAGATAAATTAAAGAATTTAACCATACCTACACCTTCAGGCAAATTAATGAAACTTGCAGAGCTAGCTTCTATAGGTGAAAATTGGGAACCACCTACTATAGAAAGAAAAAGCCGTCAGCGTGTAGTTACAGTAAAAGTTACTCCATATAAAGTATCATTAGGAGAACTAGCTACACAGATTCAAAATATAATGTCAGATGTTACTATTCCTAATGGTATGAATACAGCTCTAGCAGGAACATATGAAGACCAACAAGAAACGTTCGCTGATTTAGGAAGTTTATTACTCTTAATTATTCTGTTAGTTTATATAGTCATGGCTTCACAGTTTGAATCATTCAAGAAACCAGGTATTATTATGGCAGCTGTTCCTTTCGCTCTTTCTGGTGTAGTCTTATCTCTCTGGATTACAGGTATATCTCTCGATATGATTGGAGCACTAGGTATGATTATGTTAGTTGGTATCGTGGTTAAAAATGGTATCGTATTAGTGGATTATATTAATCTAATGAGAGATAGAGGTCATGAATTAAATGAAGCGATAGAAATAGCTGGTAAGTCAAGATTAAGACCTGTACTTATGACTGCTATGACTACTATTTTAGGAATGTTACCTATGGCACTCAGTACTGGTGAAGGTGCAGAGTTATGGAGACCGATGGGTGTAGTCGTTATGGGAGGTTTGATAGTCTCAACATTTGTGACGATGTTTGTTGTTCCTACTTTATATGGCTTTATGTCTCGTCATGGAGAAAGAGATAAAGAGAAAGAAAATAGAAAGAAATTTATTTTTATGAAGATAGCGACTTCAAAAGATGATATTTATCAGTATGATACTAATGATTATAAAAAATTAAATTAACGAATAATGAAATCAGTATTTATAGTATTTAATCAATCAAATACAGAACGTGTAGAGTATATTCTAGATGTGTTGAAAATTAAAGGTTTCACTATGTTTGAAGAAGTTCAAGGAAGAGGAAGTGATAAAGGAGAGCCACGTAGAGGAACTCATACATGGCCCGAATTAAATTCAGCTATGATGGTAGTAGTCGAGGATGAGAGAGTAGATGAACTTCTTTTAACTATTAAGAAGTTAGATAAAAGGAACGAATCAGTCGGTGTTCATGCATTTGTATGGAATATTGAGAAATCAATATAATTAATAAAAAATTTTCTATCTTAGCGGAGAAAATCTTTTATATAGATTTAATATCTATTTAGGATATAGATATTTTGTTAAATAACTAATAATATTATTATGATAGAAGTAACAGATACAAATTTTGATGAGTTAGTAAAAAACTCACAAACTCCTGTAGTAGTAGACTTTTGGGCTACTTGGTGTGGCCCATGTAGAATCATTGGCCCAATCTTAGAAGAGATTGATAAAGAAATCGATGGAAAAGTAGTAATTGGCAAATGTAATGTTGATGAATGTTCTGAGGTGCCTATGAAATTTGGAATAAGAAATATTCCAACCCTTCTTTTCTTTAAAAATGGAGAATTAGTTGATAAAATGGTTGGAGCTTCTACTAAAGCTAAAATCATGGAAAAAATTAATGCTCTTTAATATTTATTTTTAGTGTCTGAGATCTAACCCTAATAAATTTTAAACATCAAAATATTTTATTATGAAAAAAATCTTTAAATTAGTCATGATAATATCATTATTATCGTTGACGGCTTTAAGCGTAGAAGCTAAAAATGGACTGGGAATTAAAGTAGGGCTTAATTATGCTTCAAAACTTAAATTAAATTCTACAAGTTCTGATGATTTGAAAGGATATTCTGGAATTAATATAGGGTTAGCTTATAAACTTTCTATTCCTTTTACTGGTTTAAGTTTACAACCAGAACTATATTATACTACAAGTGGTTCGACTTTAGAAGATATTGAAAATGTTTCAGGTTTAGCTGAATTAAGTGAATTAAAACTTAAAAAAGGCTTTATAGAGTTACCAGTAAATATCCAATATGGTTTGGGATTAGGTCCGATTAGAGTATTTGGTCAAGTTTCACCTTTCGTAAATTATATGATTAGAAATAAAGCAGATGTTAGTTTAGTTAACACCTCTTCTTCTGTCGATGTTAAAGATATAGAAAATTATTTCGAAGATAATGTCAGAAAATTTAATTATGGTATTGGTTTAGGTGGAGGTGTAGATCTTGGACCTCTTCAAGTTACAGCTAGATATAAATGGACTCTTGGTTCTTTACAAGATTTTGATAATCAATCTATTAGTTCAACAATTAGTAGTGAGGCTACTTCTTTTTTGAAAAAAGAATACAGAGATTCTAAATTTAGAGGTTTTGAACTTGGAGTAGTTTTTTTCTTTTAATAAACTCCTTATAAATGGATTTAAGAAAAAATCTAGAAATAATAAAACAATATTATAGAACTGACTTAGAACAAGTCAGTTCTATTATATCTGATACTGTACATTCTTCTAATGATGTACTTAATGATGTTAATAATTATATACTAAAGGGTTCAGGTAAAAAAATTCGACCTCTTTTAGCTTTCCTTTCTGCAGATATTTGTAGTAAGGATATCACTATAAATGAAAAAACAAAAGTTATAGCTGCAGCTGCAGAGATTATTCATACTTCTACATTATTACATGATGATGTAGTAGATGAAAGTTTTATGAGGAGAGGACATAAAACTCTGTATTCAGAATTTCCAGCACATATTCCTGTTCTTATTGGTGATTTTTGGTTATCTAAAGCCATTAATATTATTATAAATCAAAACTGTGGTAACCAGACTATTAAAAATTTCGCGCAGACTCTTGAAGATTTAGCTTATGGCGAGATGTACCAACAGAAAAAAGCACTTTCAGTAGATACTTCAGAAGAAGATTATCTATATATTATAAATAAAAAAACTGCTAGTCTTTTTCTGGCTGCTGTAAGAAGTGCAGCTATAGTGTCTGAAGCTTCTCAAGAAAAATTATCTGCTGTTACAGAATATGCGTTTAATTTAGGACTCTCATTTCAAATTCGTGATGATATTTTGGATTATGAAACAAATCCAATAGATGGTAAAGATGTAGGTTCAGACCTTTCAGAAAGAAAGATAACAATGCCTCTTCTATGTGCTTTTAAAGCAAATCCATCTGAGGAAAATTTAATTAGACAAGATATCAAAAGTATATCTATTAAAAATGGTAATGATGCTAAGTCATCTATATTAATAGATAAAGTAACTAGTTTCGTATTGTCTAATAACGGAGTTATAGATGCTAAAATAAGACTAGATGAATTTATAGAAAAGGCAGTAAATAGTCTTTCTATATTTGAAGATTCTGAAGTGAAAAATCTTATGATTTTATTAGTACGTTCTTTAACTCTATCATAAAATCATAGAATTATAATTTAAATCTTAAATATGTAATCGGCATTCCCTTTTTAAGATACTGCATTTCATAAAATGTTTTGACTGAAAGGATACTTTCGTCTGTTATTCTTCCTGAATTATAAATATCATTATCTGCTTCTATAAGATGATGATTTCTTTCTTTAATCACTTCTAGTGTGTATTCATGAAGTAATTGACTATCAGTTTTTAAATGTATAGTTCCGACTTCTTCATTTATAGAATCATACTTTTTCAAAAGATGGGAATATCTTTCAAGGAAGATAGGACTGGTAAGTCTTTTATTTGGTTTTTTGATTTGAGGGTCTGCGAAAGTAATCCATATTTCAGAAACTTCTTCTTCTGAGAATAGAGAATTAATAAATTCTATTCTTGTCCTTAAGAATGCTACATTATGCATATCGTGTTCTGTAGCATATTTCGCACCTTTCCATAATCTAGCACCTTTAATATCGACACCTATAAAGTTTTTATCAGGATAACGTTCCGCTAATGCTATAGTGTATTCTCCTTTTCCACATCCTAATTCTAATATGATAGGATTCGAATTATTAAACATCTTTTCTCCCCAATGACCTTTAATATTATGATCTTTATTTAATACATCTTCTGTAGTTGGTTGAACGAGGCAGGTAAATGACTCGTTTTCTCTGAATTTTTTTAATTTATCTTTTCCGCTCATTTTTACTTATTTATTTACAACAGATGAGTTTTCTGTAGTTGGAATACATGAAAAGCCTAATCCTAATAACCATGGACTATTCCTGTATGTTTTAATAGATATTTCCCATTCACCTCTTTTCATCGGTATGAAGTCATATTTATAAGTCCATTCTAAATCATATCCAGTAATTGATTTCTTTATAGAAAGTCCCTCTTGTGGGTGATTGTTTATATATTCTTTTATCTTATTGATATTACATGGAAGTGATATATGTTCTGTTTTTTCTTCTTTATCAGGATTAAGAAATTTTATATCTAATTTGAAATATTCAGGACAATTTTTTTCTCTAATTTTGGCACATAGAAATAATGTTGAAGAATTATTTCTTTCATCAAATATTACTTTATTCTTTAGAATGAACCCTTCATTCTTTTCTTTATTAGAGAGATTATGAAAATTAAAATATTCTATCATAGGTTTTTTCTCTCTACAATTAGTAAATAATAATAGAGAAAATAAACTTATAATAATATACTTTATTTCTGATGTCATTTGACGTCAGTTTTGGTTATTTTAGGCTTACGACCTTTATTCATATTTCTGTTTTGAGGACCTTTTCCTTTACCTCTAGCATTATTCTTAGAAGCTTTTGGACTATTAGAAGCTGCATTATTAACTTTCCCCCTGTTAGGATTAGCAGGATTCATAGCAGCATTGCCATTTGTATTGTTCTCTTTTTTATTCTGTCTAGGCTTAGAGTTTGATTTACGTCTATTGTTACGCTTTTTCTTTTTCTTTTTATCGAAACGTTCTATGTTGTCTACACCTACAGCATCTACAAACTGACTCTTTGGGTCAAACTCAGGTTCTTTTATTAATGATTCTGGTTTTTCACCATTCGCATTCATAGATAAGATTTTCTTTACTTCATCGATTTGTAAAGGAAAAAGTTGGGCTACCGATTTAGAATCGTAAGAGAAATACATAGTGCCCTTTAAGATGTCTGTTTTCATCAAGTAGGCATTACCATCTTTTAACTCAATAGGGCCATTAACACGTGGCAATCTATTTCTAGCGTCCATATATACTGCTGCTTCATAATTGATACAACATTTTAATTTTCCACATTGTCCTGCAAGTTTTTGAGGATTTAGTGATAAATCCTGTATTCTTGCTGTTTGAGTAGTGATAGATCTGAAGTTATTAATATGTCCTGCACAGCATAACTCTCTTCCACATACTCCAAGTCCACCGATAAGTCCGGTTTCTTGACGTGCTCCAATTTGACGCATTTCTATTCGGATATGAAAAGCATCAGCTAAATCTTTAATTAATTGACGAAAATCTACACGCTCATCAGCTATATAATAAAAAATAGCTTTAGTGCCATCTCCCTGGAATTCAACGTCACCAATTTTCATATTCAGCTTAAGACTCGATGCTATTTTACGAGCTTGAATCATCGTATCATGTTCTCGTGATATGGCTTCTTGCCATCTTTCCAAGTCTAATTTTTTAGCTTTTCTATAAATCTGTTTAAATTCAAAAGTTTTTGGGTCAATGTGATTTTTTAACATTTGCCTAGTAACCATAGCTCCTTCTAGAGTGACTATACCTACGTCATGTCCAGAATTAGCTTGTACTACTACTATATCACCTTTTCTTATGCTTTCTCCAGAATTATTTAGAAAAATAGCTTTACGAGTATTCTTGAATCTAACTTCATATAAGTTCTTACTAGTATTATCAGTAATTCGTTCCAACCAATCAAAAACACTTAATTTACAGCAACCATCTCTCAATTCACATTTCAATTCTCCATTAGGTAACCTCTCTGTAGTGCAGCCTCTATCACAGTCGAATTTTATATTTTTTTTCTCCATATTTTTATCTTAAAGTACAAAGATAAGAAATTTGAATTAATTACTACTATTATAAATCACGCATTTTTGCTACCTTTGTAACACTATCAAAATCTCTAAAAATATGCAGTTTAAAGATGTTATTGGGAACGAAGAACTTAAAAAAAGGCTAGTAGAAATAGTTGATCAAGGGCGTTTAGGACACGCTTTAATGCTAGTGGAAAAAAGTAGCTATGGAGCACTACCACTCGCTTTGGCCCTAATTCAATATATGTCTTGTTCAAATAAGCATGATGGAGATTCTTGTGGTGAATGTTCTTCTTGTCATCGTATGTCTCACCTTGTACATCCTGATGTACATTTTGTTTTTCCAGTCAATAATTCTGAAAAATCAGACTTAGGAGCGAAAGGAAAATCAGTAAGTGATAACTTTTTACCGATATGGAGAAAGTTATTGATAGACAATCCATATTTTACAGATGAAGCTCTCGCAGATGCTATAGGAATAGAAAATAAAGTCGGAGTTATCAATGTAGGAGAAGCTAAAGAAATAGTCTCTACTATGAGTTTAAAATCTTATGAGGGTGGCAATAAATACATGATTATTCTTCAACCAGAACTCATGACCACTGATGCCGCTAACAGATTATTAAAAATAGTAGAAGAACCTTATCCAGGGACATATTTTATTTTTATCACACATTCTGAGATAAACGTTCTAAAAACTATCCGTTCACGCTGTCTTATGATTCGTCTTCAACCTCTTACCATAGATGAATTAGCGAATTATTTACTTAGTTATGGCAATGCAAACCCCGCAGCCAAGTTATCAAGAGAAGATGCTATATCACACGCTAAAAGTGTAGAAGGAAACATAGGACTCGCATTAGAAAGCATAAAAGGCTCTCAATCTCATGAAATAAATCTTAAGCGCATAGTCGATGTGTTAGAGAAATGTATTGTCGGAGATTTATCGTCAGCCTTAAAGTGGGGAGAGCAAATGGCAGGAATAGGAAGAGAAAATCAAAAGAACTTTTTACTTTTCTCAGAGACTTTCTTAAGAAAAGTATTAATGGTGCAGATGAAAAATCCGGAGTTAGCACATATGCTATCTGATGAAAAACCTTATGTGCTTTCTTTTGCTAAGAGATTACCACGAAAATTTGTAAGAAGATCTTATTCTAGTATAGAATTAACTCGTACAAACATCTTATCAAATGTAAATTCTAAGATATGTTTCGCTAATCTGGTAAATAATTTTTATAAAAATATAAGAATTAAATAAAAAAATAAACTTTTGGCACAGGATTTGTATAATTTTAAGTCAGATAGTTTTTTCATAGGTTAAGTTTTAGGTTAAGTAAAAAGGGAATAATATTCTGTATATTATTCTCTTTTTCGATTTTATACATTAACCACTTTGGCTGCAGCATCTAAAGCATCCCAAAATTCCTGACCATATGTTTTTATAAGAGGCTTTTTCAAAAACTCATATACTCTAATGTTATCTTTACGTCCTTTAATATATGCATCCTTACATAAATCCCATCTATGTAAATTTAAAGCTGTATATCCATTAGAAAGATTAGAAACCCTTATAGGATATAAAGAACATGATATAGGTTTATGAAATTTAGACTTATTAGCTAAGTAAGAAAGTTCTATACCACAGAAGCAATTTCCCTTTTTATCTATATGAGTATAAACACATTCTTGAGATTTGCCCATTAAAGGAGTAACTATATCCCCATCTTGATCTATCTCGAAAAATCCTTTTTTAGAGATGATTTTTCTTTCATCATCAGTCAAATAATTTTTATAGGCCGAGTAATTTTTTTCGAGATCTTCACATTCAGATTCTTTAAGAGGTGCTCCACTATCACCTACTATACAACAAATGCCTTTGCATTTCTCGTAATCGCAAGCAAAATATTCTGAAACTATTTCAGATGAGACTAAAATATTATTAATTTCTATTATTGTATTCATGTTAAAAGTTAAATAAATCTTTTTCAGATTCGTTATTATCAATATCTTTTGGAATGTTATTATAATTGGCAGATGGTTTCTGAATCTCGCAAGTAACTTTTCCTGTTTCTACGAAATTTAAAAGTTTAGCATCTAAAATTCTTTCATTAACACTTTTGACGATCTTCTCGTAACCAGTAAAATAATCTTGATTCCAGATATATTTATATTCTAATATTTTACACCAAAAAGAGATATCTGAATTCTGTGCTATATTAAATTCGTTTAGATATTGATTCTTAATGGCTTGGGTTTCTGCGCTAGAGATACCTTTAATAGCTGCATTAATAATTAATTTTTTTATCTCGTCAAGTTGAGCATAATTTTCTTCAGATAAAACGAAATCAATATTAAGCGACATACTATTATTTGGATAAACATCCGATGCGAAAGAGACATTCGCAGGGAAGTTAACATTGTGAAGTTCGTTTTGCAGACTTTTTCTAAAGGCGGTAAGAGCCATCTTATTAATTAATCTATTTTTAAAGTCAAATTCGATCTCACGAGAAATATTTATTCTATACTTATAGTGAGGGACTTCCATATCTTGATAATCTTCATTTATACTTCCATTCATTGTATTGTCAATACGTTTCTCTGCTTCTTGATAATTTGATTTACGTGCAGGAAGAGACGCTAAATAACTACATACATAATGTTCTAAATTATTATTGTTAATATCTCCAGAAATTAAAAAAGTATAATTAGAAAGATTAGCAGGTAATGGGTCATGAGTGAATTTGAGGTAAATCATTTGTAAAAGGGTCTGGATATCTTTAGAATAACATTTACCCGTTAATTTGTAACCATAAGGCTCTGATGCGTATTTTATGGTAATTCCTTTTTGACGTCTAATTTCAGACATGTAGAATGGTTCATCTGGGTAAAGAGCTTGTATATCAGATGAAATAATACCTTGGGGATAATTGCCCTTAACTATAGCTTCAATATAAATTTTGCTAGCTTCTGATTTGTTAGCTTTGAAAATAGCTGTCGCTCCGTTCGAGAGTGACCATACTTGAGCTTTGGTCGTATTTTCTATGCTGGATGAAGTGATAGATCCAGGATTTACTACTACGTTCAGTGAGTCAGAATGTATAGAATTGTTAAAATGATAACTAGTATCAGATATAGCCTGCTCACAAATATTACGGACTCGATCTGTTAAAGATTTATCACTAATATTGTGATTCCTATATAAGTCTGGCAGACAATATGTTATTACACGATTGGATTGATTTCCCAATAGAGATTTAACATAGTCATTAAAATTATCAATAGAAATAGTTTTAGATATCTTAGTAAGATATTCAGTTTTTAGTTCAAGGCTGCTAAGATCTCTATTGTTTATGAAATTCTCCATGCATCTGTCGGAAAATTCTTTATTGGTCAAATTATCTCTATTATCATATTTATATTTCATATCGAAGATATACTTATCACGAGCTGTAGAGTATTCTTCGTAAGAAAATCCATGATTACTTATAAATGCGATTTGTTTACATAGTAGACTCATCGCTTCTTCTCCATATTCAGGAGCTATTTCTATATCTATATTTAATCCTTCTAAGGTTAAAAGATTGAAAAAATAGTTATAGTTGACTTTAAGACTCTCTAAAGGAAGTTTTCCATAAGTAGCTTTTCTAATATGAGATTCGATTAAAAAGCAAGTGAGACTATTCATATAATCTGTAAGATATGCAGCTGCGGTTTTTTTCAATGTAGCAGGCAATGGATTCTGAGCTATGTCGAGGCCGATGTGTGTATTTTTGATTTCACGGTCTGATAAAGCTGCGTAATGTGTTAGATTTGTAGTGTTTATCTTCTCTGGCATGAATGCAGGCTTGTAATCAGCAGATGATATGGTTTGGTAAAGAGATTTTATTTTTTGTTCTATACTAGTAGGTTCTACGTCTCCTGCTATTATTAGAGCTTCTAAATCTGGTCTGAACCAAGTGCTATAATATTTTTTTAATGATTCTAGATTATATGTATCTATGTGATTTATTAAAGAATCATCAGTAATTTTAAAATATGTTTTCGAATTAGAGAAAATTTTATTTCCTAAATTATAAAAAATTCTCTTTTGAGGAGTTTGATTTAATAAAATTTTATATTTAATATATTTTTTAGCGTTATTTATAGTAGTTACATCAAAATTGATGTCGTAAGTTAAGTTATAAAGTAAAAGAAGAGTTGAATCTACGATATTGTTTGATTTATTAATTGGGACTTGAGATATTCTATAATAAGAATTATGAAGATCTGAAGAAAAATCAAAATTATCTACGGGATTGATGCCTAGAGATATAAGGTATTTATAAAAATTATCATCAGGAAAATTTTTAGTGCCCCGTGTTCCTAATTCTTGTAAGAAAGAATTCATGCTATTGTAAGCATCATCAGGAGCTGAATCTCCAGTTTTTTGAACTAATGTAAAATTAGCTTGCCCTTTTGTGGTATTATTTTTGATTATATAATAGTGTAACCCATTAGGTAAGTTTCCCTGAGTTATTCTTGGATCGATTGGTAATGTACTTATATTTTGGGATTTAACTGAAATATTAGTAAAAGATAAAAGAAAAAATATAAATATTATATAAAGAAATCTTCTCATTTTTTTAAAATATTAAGTGTATAGTGCAAAAATAAGATAAATATTGTATGTAATTGATATTTTTTATATTTTTGTCGTTCATAAAATTCGTCGTTCCTAAAATAAGAAAATAAATAAATTAAATAAAAGAAGTTATGAAAAAGATTATTTCGATACTTGTATTGTCTTTATTGATGTTTGGTGCTGCTAGTGCTCAAGATATGGAAAGTGCGACTAACCAATATAATGATGCACTTATGACTATGAACAGTGGTGATAAAGTTTCAGCTTTAGCTGGTTTTGAACAAGCATTACAAGATGCGATAACTATCGGGCCTGAAGCTGCTGATTTAGCAAATAACTGTAAAACAGTAATTCCTAAATTATATTATTATATAGGACAGGATTTAGCTAAAGAGAAAAAATATGAAGAAGCAGTAGCTAAAGAGCAAAAAGCTATAAGTAAAGCTAAAGAATTTGGCAATACTGAATTTGCACAAAAGGCTAGTGATTTTATTGCAGATATTTATCTTGGACAAGGTAACGATTTAATAAATTCAAAAGATTATAAAGGAGCGAGTGACGCTTATGCTAAAAGTGTAAAAATTAATCCTAATAATGCTATGGCATTCTTAAGATTAGGTATGGCTGCTTCACGTAGTGGACAAGAGGACTTAGCTATAGAAGCATATGGTAAAGCTTCTGCATTAGGTCAGAAAAAAACTGCAGATGCTCAACTTTCTAAATATTTTGTTATGAAATCTAATTCTTTGAGAATTAGCAAGAAATATAAGGAAGCTATGGAATATGCTAAAAAATCTAGCGATGTTCAACCAAATGCTTTAGCTTATAAATTATATGCTATATCTGCTATTTCTTCTAAAGATTATAAAGCAGCAGCTGAGGGTTTTAAAGAATATTTGAAATTATCTCCAAATGCTAAAGATGCAGATGCTATGAAATTCCAATTAGCTACATCTCTTGAAAAATTAGGAGAAAAAGCTGAAGCTCGTAAATATTATCAACAAATAGTAAAGAATCCTAAATTTAAAGAATATGCTCTTAGTAGAGTTAAAGCTTTAAGTTAGGTTTATAAAAAAAACACATGAATAATACCGGTATAGAGTTACTTTCACCGGCTAAAAATATAAGTATCGGCATTTCAGCTATAGACTGTGGTGCCGATGCTGTGTATATAGCTGGTCCTTCTTTTGGAGCAAGAGAAGCTGCTGGAAATTCTTTCGAAGATTTGAAAGAATTGGTGAGATATGCACACCAATTTGGAGCTAAAATTTATTTAACTCTAAATACCATATTATATAATGATGAATTAGATAAGGTCGAGAAATATATCTATAAAGCTTATGATATAGGTGTAGATGCCTTGATTATACAAGATTCAGGTATTCTGAAGATGGATATTCCACCTATTGCCCTATATGCTTCTACGCAGACTAATATAAGAACAGTTGATCAAGCTAGGTTTCTTGAGTCTTTAGGATTTAAAAAATTAATATTAGCTCGTGAATTATCTATAGCTCAAATAAAGGCGATAAGACAAGCTACGAAATGTGAATTGGAGGCTTTTATACATGGTGCTTTATGTGTTTCGTATAGCGGACAGTGTTATATGAGCCAATATCTTACAGGTAGAAGTGGAAATCGAGGATTATGTGTGCAGGCTTGTCGTTCTCTATATGATTTGGAAGATTTAAGAGGGAATGTCATATTGAAAAACAAACCTATTCTTTCTCTTAAAGATTTAAATCTTTCTAATCATCTTAAAGAATTAGTGGATGCAGGAGTGACATCGTTTAAGATAGAGGGAAGGTTAAAGAATGCTTCTTATGTGAAAAATGTGACTCGCTATTATAGAAAAAAACTTGATGAGATAATAGAAAAAAAATCATCTCATGGTTTTCTTCAAGGAGGGTTTAATCCAAGACCTGAATATACCTTTAACAGGGGATATACAGAGTTGTTTATTGATGGAGAAAGAGGTAAATGGAATTCACGAAATTTCGCGAAATCTATGGGAGAGTATGTAGGTGAGGTAGTTAAAATACTTAATCAAGGAAAATTCACTGAATTTATTTATAAAGGGATTTCTTTATCTAATGGAGATGGTATATGTTTTACAGATGCTAATAATAACGTTATAGGTGTTCGTGTGGAAACGGCTGTTAAATCGAATGAGGAACATATATCACGTGTTAAGACTAAGAATGTAAAAGGACTAAAACCAGGTGTAAGAGTTTATAGAAATTATAATATTTTATTCGAGAAAGAACTTGAAAATAATATGCCTAAAAGATTTATGATAGTTAATACTGAATTTGTAGATGATAAGGTATTGGCTAGATGTGAAAATGGTATATCAGTATCTTATTCTTTACCTAAAAACGGGGAGATAGCGAAAAATGCAGATTTAGCATTAAAAAATATTAAACAACAGTTTTCTAAAGTTACCGATATATTTAAATTTCAAGTTTCTAAAATGAATATGAATCCTATTCGTTTTATGCCACTATCGGAACTAAATGCTATACGTCGTGAGTTAGCTAAGATGCTTTCTGAGAAAATAAGATTAAATGATAGCAAAGAAATAAATACTCAAGAGATAAGTCAAAAGAAATCACCAATAGCGCCAAAACAAGTTACTAATCTTAATTGTTCTAACGATTTATCTAAGGCTGTATATGAAGACATGAATATATCTCCAGATTCTGCTTATGAGCTTAAACCTGTTCTAAATCAGGAACTTATGCGAACTAAGTATTGTATAAGATATGAATTGGGTAAATGTCCAAAGTATAATAATTCTAAATCTAATGAAGATTTAATCTTAGTTAACAATGGAAAACGTTTTCGTGTAAAATTCGATTGTAAGAATTGTGAAATGATTATACTAGCTGATTAACCATTATTAATTTTTAATCGTTCTTCTCATAATCTTAAGAAACCATTTGTCTAGTAAAATAGCTATCACTATTCCTACTAATATACTAATAGTGTCAGCTCTTATATCGCTAGGATCATATTGACGTGATGTGGTTATAAGCTTTTGAAGTATTTCTGTGATAGTGCCAAAAGCTATTCCAGTTATCAAAATAATAAATATGTTTTTAATCTTTTTAGTGCCTTCTTTTACTATTTTTCTTCCTGCATAGTTTAATGTGACCCATGTTAAGATAGAATATGGAAGAAATATTATAAAATGAACGATATGGTCAAATCTCATACCTAGAAAATATTGATTTAGATTCAGATCTAAAGTCTGTTTGAACTGATGCTGTGTAAGGAAAAAAACTACAGCTATGTAAGTAATGTAAATTAAAGATATTATGATTCTGATTTTGCTTAGTTTTGCAGTATTTTCCATATATTTATATTTAATTTACAAAGATAATTTATTTATATTTGTATCAAAACAAAATTAATTATGAATATAGCAATAGTTGGAACTGGGTACGTAGGTTTAGTTTCTGGTACTTGTTTCTCAGAAATGGGAATTAATGTTACTTGTGTAGATATAGATGAAAAAAAAATTAATGCATTAAATAAAGGAGTTATACCTATTTATGAACCTTCTTTAGAAGAGATGGTTCATAAAAATCA
>JBAYDV010000013.1:0-31616 GCA_041668045.1 Bacteroidales bacterium
AGTATTCTGTATAAGTGATTCTCCTCGTCGTGCTCACTCAATCGCTGCTCAAGGAGGTATAAATGCTGCTAAAAATTATCAAAATGATAATGATTCAGTATATCGTCTTTTTTACGATACCATAAAAGGTGGAGACTATCGTTCAAGAGAGGCTAATGTATATCGTCTTGCTCAAATTAGTAATGATATCATCGATCAATGTGTAGCCACAGGTGTTCCTTTCGCACGTGATTATGGCGGCTTGTTAGCTAATCGTTCTTTTGGAGGAGCTCAGGTTAGTCGTACTTTCTATGCTAGAGGTCAAACCGGACAGCAATTATTATTAGCTGCATATGCATCTTTAAATAGACAAGTAGCTAAAGGTACCGTTAAAGTTTATGATCGTCATGAGATGTTAAATCTTGTAAAAATTAATGGTGAAGCTAAAGGTATTATTACACGTGATTTAGTTACAGGTAAAATAGAAAGATTTGGAGCTCATGCAGTAGTTCTAGCTTCTGGTGGATATGGTAATGTTTATTTCCTTTCTACTAATGCTATGAATTCAAATGCTTCTGCATTATGGCAATGTTATAAAAAAGGCGCATTCTTCGCTAATCCATGTTTCGCACAGATTCATCCTACTTGTATTCCTGTTCATGGAGATGAGCAGTCAAAACGTACTCTTATGAGTGAGTCTTTAAGAAATGATGGACGTATTTGGGTTCCTAAAAAGCTTGAGGATGTTAAGAAATTAAGAGAAGGTAAAATTAAAGGTTCGCAAATACCTGAAGAAGATAGAGATTATTACTTAGAGCGTCGTTATCCAGCTTTCGGTAATTTAGTACCTCGTGATGTAGCTTCACGTGCTGCTAAAGAAAGATGTGATGCTGGTTATGGTGTCAATGAACAAGGACTTGCTGTATTCTTAGATTTTTCTACTGCTATAGCTCGTTTAGGTAAAGACGTTATTGAGCAAAGATATGGTAATTTATTCCAGATGTATGAGAAGATTACCAATGTTAACCCTTATGAAGAACCTATGCAGATTTATCCTGCTATCCATTATACAATGGGAGGTCTTTGGGTAGATTATAATTTACAAACTACTATTCCTGGTCTTTATGCTTTAGGTGAGGCTAACTTTAGTGACCATGGTGGAAATAGATTAGGTGCTTCTGCACTTATGCAAGGTTTAGCTGATGGCTATTTCATATTGCCTTATACTATTGGCGATTATTTAGCTGGTAAGATTCAAGAGCCAAAAACGGATATAAATAATCCTGCTTTTGATGAGGCTGAAAAAGCTGTTGTAGATAAGATTAATAAGATTCTTGCTGTTAAAGGTAAGGAGCCTGTTGACCATTTCCATAAGAAATTAGGAAACATTATGTGGGAATACGTTGGTATGGCACGTAATGAGGAAGGTCTTAAGACTGCAATGAAAGAGATTGAAGAACTTGAAAAAGAATTCTGGAGTAATGTATATGTTCCAGGTGAAGAAGGAGAGTTCAATCAAGAATTAGAGAAAGCACTTAGAGTAGCAGACTTCTTCCAGGTAGGAGATTTAATGGCAAGAGATGCTCTTGAAAGAAAAGAGTCTTGTGGTGGTCACTTCCGTGAAGAAATGCAGACAGAAGAGGGTGAAACTAAGAGAGATGATAAAAACTTTATGTTCGTTAGTGCTTGGGCTTATCAAAATAAGAATGAAGCGCCTAAATTATATAAAGAACCTCTTTCTTATGAATATGCTAAAGTAGCGATACGTAACTATAAAGACTAAATTGAGATATAGGATATGAATTTTACATTAAAAATATGGCGTCAAAAAAACGCTAAAGATAAAGGTCATTTTGAAAAATATCAAGTAAAGGATATTACTCCTGATACATCTTTTCTTGAGATGCTAGATATATTAAATGATCAGTTAATTAGAGAGGGAATTAATCCTGTAGCTGTGAATAAAGGATGTCATAGTTCTGGACCTGTCGCTTTCGACCACGACTGTCGTGAAGGAATTTGTGGTATGTGTTCACTTTATATTAATGGTAGGGCACATGGACCTGACGATGATGTTACCACATGTCAATTATTCATGCGTAGATTCAAAGATGGCGAAACTATTACTGTAGAGCCATGGAGAAGTGCTGGATTTCCTGTTATTAAAGACTTAGTCGTAAATAGACATGCATTTGATGAGATTATGCAAGCAGGTGGATTTATTTCTATAAATGCTGGTAGTGCTCCTGATGCTAATGCTATTCCTATTCCTAAGAAGAATGCAGATTTATCAATGGATGCTTCAGCATGTATTGGATGTGGCGCTTGTGTAGCTTCTTGTAAAAATGGTTCAGCTATGTTATTCGTTTCTGCTAGAGTTAGTGCTTTATCACTTTTACCTCAAGGTAAAGTTGAATCTAAAACTAGAGCTAGAAAGATGGTAGCTAAAATGGATGAGTTAGGTTTTGGTGCTTGTACTAACACTAGAGCATGTGAAATGGAATGTCCAAAAGGTATTACTGTTTCTAATATAGCTCGTCTTAATAGAGAATTTTTAACATCTGGTAAAGAAAAATAAATAAGTATGGAATCATTTATAACTTCAAATGATATTCCAGTACATATCTCAGATAATAATAAGGAGGGCGAAGTCCTCCTTTTATTACATGGTTATCTAGAGACTCTGTACATTTGGAATGAATTCATAGAATTACTACCTGGTTATAGAATTATAACTATGGATTTACCTGGACACGGACTTACTGGTTCAAATTCAGATATTACTTCTCTGGATTTTATTGCAAATGTTATTGAAGGAGTGTTAGATAAATGTGGAGTAGAGAAATGTTCTATAATAGGTCATTCTTTAGGAGGTTTTGTAGCACAAACTTGTGTTAGAGTTATTCCTGATAGAGTGAATAAAATTATTTGTTTAAATTCATCTCCATTCCCAGATCCATTAGCTAGAAACAAAGCTAGAAAACGAGAGATTAATTTAATTGAAGATAGTAAACTACTTCAATTAGCATCAATATCTATTCCTAATATGTATTTTAAGTCCAATCTTAGAAAATGTGATGATAAAATTCAAGAAACTATTGAAATTTGTGAAACACATAACCCTGATGGCATAATCTCTATATTAAAAGGACTTTTAGATAGACCTGATAATATAGAAGTATTAAGAGATAGTAATATCCCTTTATTATTTATTTATGGCGATTCTGAGAGACTTTTACCTAAAGGTGGAATAGTATTACTTAAAAAGGAATTACCTTTATCTACGGTTAATATTATAGCAAATATTGGACATAATTCTTTTATTGAAGCACCAGAAGAAACAGCTCGTTTAGTTTTAGAATTTATAGAAAGTTAATATCTATTTTTCCATTTTATATAGAGTATAATTCATTATTTGGACTGCAGACTCATAGTCTATATAAGGTATTTTTATTCTCAAAGTAGAAGTATTAAATATAAGATGGGCATGTGAATTTTTTCTCATAAAATATGACTGTCTTATATGAATACTTTGTATTTTTTCTAAAGATGTTAATATATAAGAAGTTCCTATCTTACCATATCTAACAATAATATAATTTTCTGATATCGAAAACATTCGTTTTCTGTATGATAAATATATTAAAATAGCCGTTAATATTTCATATATAACAAAAATAACGTTGAAATATATTTGATGCCTTAAATATGGAATAAAGTAGAGTAGAAGGGGAGTTAGGATAAATGCTATAATAAATCTATTATAATATCTTTTGCACGTAGGGTGATTAGTATATTCTTCATTATTACAATTTCTAAATATATTCTCTTTTAACTTTTCTGTATTATCACTACTAAATCCTGGTAAAATTATGGATTTAGTTATATTATTACTATCAACATTTGTCTCAGTAATAGATATAGTAAGAAAATCAAATAATTTTCTTATAGGGTTTGTTTGCCAGGTAAAAGTTTGTATTTTTTTAATAGGAATAAGAATATCTTTCTTATTAATCAAACCTGTTTCTATATGATATATCTGCTCTTTTTTAGAAAATTCAAAATTATAGTATTGAAGTATTACATTAATTATAGATATAATAGTAGAGATTATAGTTATTACAATAAATAATGATAATATTACTACTATTCCACTATTTATTATAAATTCTAATGATTCTTGTAATTCTTGATCTATTTGTTCTTTGAATAAATCTCCAGTATATTGATATATTCCATAAATGAACATAAGAACTATCACACCACCTTTATAAATATTATCACTAATTGCTATTTTTACAAGGTCTATAATACTCAAGGAAAATAATTTATCCTTTATTGATTCATCATTATTTATAGTCTTTTTTAAATTCTCATTAACGTATCTAATATCTTGATTATCAATGTAATCTAAGTTTTGAGTTAATATATTCTTAAGTTCTTCTGCATTCTGTATAGTTATAACAGGTATTTCTATTTCTTTAGATGATGTACCTGGAGAGTCAATCTCGATCGAGGCTACATTAAATAATCGATGTATAAAATTTTGCTTAATATTTACAGATTGAATATTTTCAAGAGGAATAGAAGTATTTATCTTTTTAATAATACCTTTTTTTAATATGAATTTATTATCAATAATTCCGTATTTAAATGAGTAAAATAAAAGAGCTGTTCTAAAAAAGGAAATAATTATTATAAATAAAATATATAGTAAAACAGATATAAAGAAATTATGCTTACCATTTAAAAAAACAATAAGTATAAACCAAAATGTTTTAACTAACTTAATAAATGAATTATAAAATATTATAATTAGTCCTTTTAAAGGCAGTTTATTCATCTTTATTTAAAGAAATTTTATTATTTATGAATTCTTTAATTCTTTCAGCATCATCATTATTTAGTCCTTTTATAGTAAGATCAAATGCACTGTTACCTGCAGTATAGATATTTATCGATTTAAGATTAAAGAATTTACTTAATAAACCTTGAGATGTGCTGATATGCTGCACTTTATTAAAAGGGATGGTAGATATAGTTCTTCTTATATATCCATGTTTATATGAAATATCTTTATCTCTTAGACACCAAGCTTTATTCTCATAGAGTGTTTTCTGATATAAAAATAATAATACAGTAATTATGATTAGTACTCCAATTATAGTTAATAATAGTTTAATTGATGTAAATTCATCGGCAGCCAGATATATAACAATAGGAATTATTATCAAAATAAACATAGTAAAAATCATATGAATTCTACTAGTCTTAAGAGAATTTTTGTCAAGATTTTTATAGTCTAATTTTTTAATATCAGGCAAAGAATCATAGTCTATATTATCGTTTATAAATTTCATATTACCAAAGAAAATTATTATAAGGATATCTCTCTTTATGTATCTTGGCTACCATTTCATATAGAGTATTTTTAAATTTATCTATTTTAATCTTTTCCTTAGCTGAAATGAAAATACAAGGAGTATTTATTTTAGACATCCAAGACTTTTCAAGATCTTGAATAGATAAATTATGTAGTTTTTTCTCTTCAAATGCAAATTCACTTTGTTCGATAAACTTATATGCATCTATCTTGTTAAAGACTAGAAGTGTAGGTTTATCTTTAGCATTGATGTCTGTTAAAGTTTTATTAACTACTTCTATCTGATCTTCAAAATCTGGATGAGATATATCTACTACATGAATTAAAATATCAGCTTCTCTTACCTCATCTAAAGTGCTTTTAAAAGATTCTACAAGCTGAGTAGGGAGTTTTCTTATAAATCCTACAGTATCGGATAATAGAAATGGTAAATTTTCTATTACTACTTTTCTAACAGTAGTGTCAAGAGTAGCGAATAATTTATTTTCGGCGAAAACAGAGCTTTTAGAAATTAGATTCATTATAGTACTCTTACCTGCATTAGTGTATCCTACGAGGGCTACACGCACCATTTCTCCTCTATTTCCTCTCTGTGCAGACATTTGTTTATCTATCTTTTTAAGTTTCTCTTTAAGTCTGCTTATCTTATTCATTACTATCCTTCGGTCAGTCTCTAATTGACTCTCACCAGGTCCTCTAAATCCAATTCCTCCTTTCTGCCTTTCTAGATGTGTCCACATTCTGGTTAACCTTGGTAGCATATATTGATATTGAGCTAATTCTACCTGTGTTTTAGCATAGGCAGTTTGAGCTCTTTGTGAAAATATGTCTAATATAAGATTTGTTCTATCTAGAATTCTACAATTAAAGGTTCTATCTAGATTTTTTAATTGAGATGGTGATAATTCATCATCGAATAGTAATAAATCGATATCATTTTCTTCTATATATTCCTTTACTTCTTGTATTTTTCCAGTTCCAATATATGTGCTAGAATAAGGTTTTTCAAGTTTTTGAGTAAACCTTTTTACAGCTTGTGATCCTGCAGTAAGTGCTAGAAACTCTAGCTCATCAAGAAATTCTTCAGCTTTTTCCTCTGAAGTACCTTGTGGAATTACTGAAATAAGTATAGTTTTTTCTAATTCTGCCATTTCATTCTCTTTAATGTAAAAAAAGACCACCTAGAATATAGATATTCTTTCTTTATATATGATATTGATATATATTCAATATGTAATTATCTTAATTGGAAAATCACAGGGAAGTTATAAATAACTTTTACTGCTCTATCTCTTTGTTTACCAGGTTTCCATTTAGGTGAACTTGATACTACACGCACTGCCTCTTTATCTAGAGAAGCATCTACACCTCTTAGTATTTTAACATTTGTTAATGTACCATCTGGCATAATAGTGAATTGAAGAGTAACACGACCAGCTACACCATTTTCTTTAGCTATCTCTGGATATACAATATGTTGAGCTACCCATTTAGAAAAAGTATTAGCATCACCACCCATAAATGAAGGTTTTTCTTCAACTAATGCGAATGGAATAGGAGCTTCTTCGACTTCCTCGTCAGCTACATCTGTTACATAATCCATGATTTGTACACCCATATCTTGATTATCCTCGAGACTTACGAATAAATCATCATCAACTTTAATATCATCATCTACGATATTTATTTGATCTGACAACAAAGGAATTTTAGGCTGAGATGGAGGTGGAGGAGGAGTAGCAGTAGTAATTGGAATAACCTCTTCTTCAACTGCAGCTGCAGTCTGTGTTTGCAAAACGTTTTCAGCTTTATTTTTAGATTGCATATTAAAAGCAAAGTAAATAACAGCCAAAGACAGTATCAAACCTATTTCAAGGAATAAAAGTCTTTTATCCTCTAGATTGGCTTTTGGTGATTTTTTTATTTCCATATTATTATTCTTATTTCGTTTCGAGTTAATATCAGGACGTAAAATTACATAATATTTCTCTTATTTAAAAAAAATATATTAAAAAATATACGAAAGATTTGTATTGTTTTATATAAAAGTGCATATTCTTTACTTGTTTTAGAAATTATTTTATATAAGAGTGTAGTTGAGCATCTTAATACCGTTATATTTTTATTTATATGAAAAAGAAATAGAATGTTATATTTTATTAGAATAACTCGATTTTTATCTTTTTTTATGGTTAATTGAGCTGAAGATTTTATCACTACGATAGTACTATATTTAGTTCTTCATTGCCTCTGATTAATATTGTATGCTAGTGTTTTGGTTTATTTTTATAGTTTAAGTGTTTTTTGTATAGTTTTCTTTTTTATAATCAACTTTAATAAATATTACTTTCTTTTTATTTCTTTGATTATTATTTAGTTACTTTGTGTCTCATTTTTAAATATTTTTTTAATGGTTACTTATAATATTATAGATTCAGATTTTAAGTTAAAAGGAAGACGTAAATTATCCTCTTGGATTAAACAAGTGATTAATTTGAATAAATTCGAAGTAGGAGAGATAAATTTTATTTTTTCAAATGATGAATATATATTAGAAATAAATAAAAAATATCTAAATCATAATTTCTATACTGATGTAATAACATTTGATACATCTGATTATGATGAGCCATTAGAAATAGAAAAGCCAAATAAAAATTTAATCTCTGGAGATATTTTTATAAGTGTAGATACAGTTTTAGCAAATTCTAAAACTTATGGTTCGACTTTTGAAGAAGAAATGAATAGAGTAATAATTCATGGAATTTTACATTTAATAGGATTTGATGATTTAAATGATGAAGAGAAAAAAGAAATGAGAGAACAAGAAAATATTTCTTTAGAAATTTTATCAAAGTTAGACTAAAATCCAATCTAAAAATTTTAATTTGATATTTTTATAATTTATAATGAATAAATATTATGATATAATAGTAGTAGGAGCTGGTCACGCTGGATGTGAGGCTGCTTCAGCTGCTGCAAGAATGGGATCAAGTACTTTATTGATATCTATGGATATGAATAAATTTGGACAAATGTCCTGTAATCCTGCTATTGGAGGTATAGCTAAAGGTCAGATAGTCAAGGAGATAGATGCATTAGGAGGTTATATGGGAATAGTAACAGATTCAAGTACTATTCAGTTCCGTATGCTTAATAAATCTAAGGGACCAGCTATGTGGAGTCCCCGTGCTCAATGCGACAGAAATAAATTCTCTTTAAATTGGCGTTCTATCCTCGAAAATACCTGTAACTTAGACATTTGGCAAGATACTGTGACAGAAATAACCTTCTCAGAATCGCGTATTTCAGGAGTCCGAACAGCAATGGGTGGAAAATTTGACTGTAAAGAGGTTATTTTAACTGCAGGAACTTTCTTGAATGGTAAATTATTCGTAGGATCAGACGAAACAGAAGGAGGAAGGATAGGAGAGTATTCTTCTTATCATTTAACTGAGCAATTAAAAGCTATGGGAATTCCTACTTCGAGAATGAAAACTGGAACTCCTCCTAGAATTGATATTCGTTCTGTTGATTTAGAAAAATTAACTTTACAGCCTGGTGATTCAAATCCAGATAAATTTTCTTTCTTAGATTATTTATCACCTATTCAAAATAATGCAGAGCAAAGGCCATGTTATATTGGACATACAAATAAGAAAGTACACGATATTTTAAAATCTGCTTTTTCTCTTTCTCCACTTTTTTCTGGGAAAATTTCAGGACGTGGTCCAAGGTATTGTCCAAGTATTGAAGATAAACTTAGAACCTTCGCAGGAAAAGATTCTCATCAATTATTTTTGGAGCCTGAGGGATGGACTACTAATGAATATTACCTTCAAGGTTTTTCATCTTCACTTCCTTTAGAAGTTCAACTTGATGCTTTAAGACATGTACAAGGATTTGAAAATGTAATTATTTACAGACCAGCTTATGCTGTAGAGTATGATTACTTTGACCCTACAGAATTATATCATACGCTAGAGTCTAGAAAAGTTGAAGGTTTATTTTTAGCTGGTCAAATTAATGGTACTACTGGTTACGAAGAAGCAGCAGGCCAAGGCATCATGGCTGGAATTAATGCTCATTTAAAATTAGCAGGTAAAGATCCATTTATACTTAAAAGAGATGAATCTTATATTGGAGTGCTTATAGATGATTTAATTACTAAAGGGGTAGATGAGCCTTATAGAATGTTTACCTCTAGAGCTGAATATAGAATCTTATTAAGACAGGATGATGCGGATTTACGACTTACAGAAAAATCTCATGAGTTAGGATTAGCTGATGATTATCGTTATAATTTATGTAAGATAAAGTATAGTAGGCGAGATGCTTTAAAGAAATATTTAGAAGAAGAGAGTGTAATGCCAGATGATATTAATGATTATTTAATAGAAAAAGGTACTACTAAGATTAATATGAAAAGAAGATATAGTGATTTATTATTAAGACCTCAGTTAGATATTCATGATATCTTAAAGTTTGTTCCACGTGGAACATTACAATCTATATTACCTGAATCACGTTTTGATCTTTCTTATAAAGGAGGGAAAACGGGAGATGCTATTTCTTCATATTTAAATCTTCCTTATTTACCAGAGGGATATAAGAATGATTTTAATCTTTCTTATGAATATTTTGTTAGAGAGATAGAAGAGTCATCTGAAATCTTAATTAAATATGGAGGGTATATACAAAGAGAAAGTCAATTAGCTGATAAAATACTAAGATTAGAAAATGTCAAGATACCTAAGGATTTTGATTATAACAGAGTTTCTTCTCTGTCTTATGAATCTAGACAAAAGTTAATTAAACATAATCCTGAAACTATTTCACAAGCATCAAGAATACCAGGTGTTTCTCCTTCAGATATCTCAGTATTATTAGTATATTTTGGTCGTTAATTAATATACATATAATAACTTTTAGATGAATAAAAAACTCAGTTTTATCAGACGATAAAACTGAGTTTTTAGTTTGTGTATAAGTCACTTTTATAAAGTAATTATTTATCTTTTATATATCTTAATAATATCTTCTTGACTTTATTATTATTAGAGTTTTATAATTTAGAAAGCTGTTAATTTTCCTATTTTTTAAGTTATATATATGAGTTTATTATAATAATACTTAAAATTGTTCCACGTGGAACGCAAAGGATTATTTATAGATTTCTTTAATAACATTCGAGTATTTAGAAATAATATTATATCGTTTTAGTTTCAAGGTTTGAGATAAAAGTTTATTAGAAGTATCCCAATTTCCTTCTACTAGTCTTTCTCTTTTTATATTCTCGTGAGGAGCTATTTGATTATTTACTTTAAGGACTTCCTTATGTATTTTAGCTATTATTTTAGGACTTTTTATAAGCTCCTTATTAGAAGAAAAAGTAACATTATGTTTGGCTGCCCAGTAGTGGAGTCTATTGTATTCTGGAACTATTAAAGCTGATGCGAATTTTTTATTGTCTCCAATTACTATACAATTTTCTATGAAAGGAGATTCTCTTAGCATTGTTTCTATTACTTGGGGGGCAATGTATTTACCTGCGGATAGTTTAAAGATTTCTTTTTTTCTATCTGTTATTACTAGAAAATCACCATCTACATATTTACCTACATCACCAGTATGAAGCCAACCTTCTTCATCTATGACTTTTTTAGTGGTTTCAGGATTCTTATAGTAGCCTTTCATAACATGAGGACCTCGCGTAAGGATTTCTCCGTCTTCTGCGAATTTTAACTCTGTTCCTTCTATCTTTTTTCCAACTGTTCCTATATTATTAAAGCCTTGAAGAGGACTATTTACTGCTATTACAGGAGATGCTTCAGTCATACCATAGCCTTCGAAAATTCTTAATCCTGCAGCATTAAATAGTTTTACTATTTTGGCTTGAATAGAAGATCCTCCAGATACAACAAGCATTTCTTTCCCTCCTAAAGCTTCTCTCCATTTACTATATACAAGTCTATCTGCTACGAAATGCTTTATTAGATATAATTTATGTTTATTATAATTATCATATTTATTACCGAATTTCCATGCCCATTCATAGATATCTTTCTTAATCCCATTTAGCTTTTTTCCTTCTGATTCAAATTTACTATACATCATTTCAAGTATTCTTGGTACGGCACAGAAACCATCAGCATGGCAGTCAGCAAGGTCACGGGCTATTGTTCCAATATTCTCGGAATAGTATGTGGAGATTCCTAAATATTGGTATTCATAATTCATAGTTCTCTCATAAACATGGCAGAGAGGTAGACAGCTTAGCATTTTTTGACTAGATGTTATGGTTTGTTTACGGGCGTGGCTTATGGAATCAAACATTAAATTCCAATGTGAAAGCATAACACCTTTTGGTGTACCTGTAGTCCCAGATGTATATATAATAGAAGCAACTTTGTCTTTTGATATAGCTTTTTTATTATTTTCTATAATATCCTCGAACTTATTCTTATTAGATTTTCCTATTTCATATAGATTTTTGATGGTTGTAAATCTATTTTCTTCATGTGAATTAGAGTATTCATCTAGAAGTATAATTTCAATAGGGTGTTTAACTTCTTTTATTAGAGGTGAGATTTTTTTTAAAATAGTATTAGAGCCAACGAAAATAATTTTAGCATCACTATGATTAAAAATATAAATATATTCTTCATTACTGAGTGTTGGATAAACAGGAATATGTATCATTTTAGCCATATTTAAACCTAGATCAATATAATTCCATTCAGGTCTGTTAGGTGTAATAGAGATGGCTTTATCTTCATCCTGATATCCTAGACTTAGTAGGGCGTATGAAATTAAATGGGCATGCTCGTAATATGTATTTACACTAATAGTGCTCCATCCATTTGCATTTTTTTTAGCAAGAATATCTAATTTATACGGATATTTAACTTTTAATCGTTTTAATAAATCAAAGGTTCTAGTTACTTCTTCATTTCTTTGAGTCTTTTTATTCATATCTTAATTAATTTAATCGATAGAATCATATATTGTAAAAATATATTTATTCAAATATATAAAAAATCTTACTCTATGTATTATAAGTTTCAGTTATTTATTATATTTATAACATAAGTATCTGTAAACTAGTTAGTTATATAAAATAAAAGAGGTCATTTTTAATGTCAGGAAGAGATATCTCTATCAAGCATTAAAAATGACCTTTATATTTATCGGCGAATAATAATTGGTATTAATTACTAATATTATTCTTTATATCTGAATGATTATAGACTTGCTTTATATGTTTCTGCATCCATTAAAGAATCTAGTTCTGAAGGATCTGTCATTTCGATTTTAATCATCCATCCTTCACCATAAGGGTCTGTATTTACTAGTTCAGGTTCATCTTCAAGTTTTTCATTAACTTCAAGAACTTTACCTCCTACTGGCATAAGTGCATCAGCGACAGTTTTCACAGCTTCTATACTACCAAAAGTTTCTTCTTGTTCTAGAGTTTCTCCTTCAGTTTGAACATCAAGAAAAACGATATCTCCAAGTTGATCCTGAGCATAATCAGTAATACCAACTACAGCTGTAGTACCTTCAACTCTAACCCATTCGTGGTCTTTAGAGAATTTTAAATTATTAGGTATATTCATTTCTTTTTAATTAATTAGGAATTAATAATTATTAGACAAATGTATAAAAAAATTCGGTTTTATAGTAACTTTAGAGACCGCTTTATTAAATCTTCTAATTTACAGTTTTTATCTTCTTTTAAAACTTTAGAAATCACTTTTTCCACGTTAGATTTATTGAAACCTAGTAGTATTAAAGCTGATTTAGCTTCTTCTATGATTTCAGAGTTAGGATTGGTTTTGAGTAATTCTGATGCATCTGTAGAAGCTTTGCCAATCTTGTCTTTAAGTTCGAGAATAGTACGTTGAGCTGTTTTAAGTCCTATGCCTTTTACGCTTTTTATTTTATTTACATCACCGGAAAGGATGGCAGTCTTAATTTCATCTACAGAAAGAGATGAAAGCATTATGCAGGCTGTATTTGGTCCAATACCAGAAACGGATATGAGCTGTGTGAATATAGCCCTTTCGTTTTTGTCGGCAAATCCATATAGGGCTTCTAGATCTTCTTTAACGAGGTGATATACAAATACCTTGGCATTGTCTTTGATACCTTCTAACTTTGAATAAGTTTGTAAAGATATAATAATTTGATAGCCGATTCCATTGTTATCTAAGATAAGATTAGTAGGAGTGAGTTCTGCTATATTTCCGGAAATATAATCGTACATATGTTATTTGTTTTTACAAAAATAGTTACTTTTGTCAAAATCAAAAATTTATGTCAAATATATATACTATAAGAAATCAATTCCCTGCTTTACAGCAAGAAGTTTATGGTAAACCATTGGTTTATTTTGATAATGCAGCGACTTCTCAGAGGCCTAAGGCAGTGATTGATTTAATAAATAAGATGAATAGTGCTACTAATGCTAACGTACATCGTGCTATTCATAAATTAAGTATTGATGCTACTGAATTATACGAAGCTGGAAGGAATGCAGTGAAGATGTTCATTAATGCTCCTAAAAGAGAAAATATAGTGCTTACTTCAGGTACTACTGCTGCTATTAACTTAGTAGCTAGTTCTTTTTCATGGCAATATTTAGGGAAAGGTGATGTAGTTATCATATCAGCTACCGAGCATCATTCGAATATAGTACCTTGGCAGCTCGCTTGTGAGCGAACTGGGGCAATATTAAAAGTTATACCACGGAATGAAGATGGTCATTGGGATTTAGAGGCTTTCGATAAGATGTTAGATACTAATGTTAAGATGGTGGCTGTAGGACATGTTTCTAATGTATTGGGATTAGAGAATCCGATTAAATATGTGATAGATAAGGCTCATAGTGTAGGAGCACAGGTGTTGATAGATGGCGCACAGGGAATAGTCCATTGTGATGTGGATGTTCAAGCATTGGATTGTGATTATTATGCCTTTTCAGGGCATAAATTGTATGCAGCTACTGGAATAGGTGTCCTTTATGGAAAAGAGGATAGGTTGAATGATTTAAATCCTTATATGGGGGGTGGAGAAATGATAGATACTGTTACTTTTGCTAAAAGTACTTATGCTCCATTGCCACTTAAGTTCGAGGCGGGTACTCCAAATTTCGTTGGAGCTGCTTCATTCGCTCCGGCTGTAAACATTGCCTTGAAGTTTAAGGAGCCTGAAATTAAAGCGTATGCTGATGAGACTGCGAAATATTTATTCGATAGATTAAGTGAGGAAAAAGATATTCGTATTTATGGTGAAGGAGAAAATAAAGTTCCTGTGTATTCTTTTAATGTGAAGGGGATTTATAATAGTGATTTAGCACAAATTATGGATAAATTAGGTGTCGCTGTTCGTTCAGGGCATATGTGTGCTGAGCCATTAGTTAATTCTTATGGTGAGACGGGCATGATGAGGGCTTCTTTGGCTCCGTATAATACTAAAGAGGATGTGGATATTTTTATGAATGCACTGCATAAAGCAGAGAAGATGTTACGATAATAATTAATATAACATGAGTGTACAAGAAACAGAAAATGAGATAGTTGAAGAGTTCAGTTTTTTTACAGACTGGATGGAAAAATATGAATATTTAATAGATTTAGGTAAAAATTTGCCTTTGATAGATGAATCTAATAAAACTGAAAGTAATTTGATAAATGGCTGTCAATCACGTGTTTGGCTATCTGTAGAATATAAAAATGGAAAGTTGCATTTTACTGCAGATAGTGATGCTATTATTACTAAAGGTTTAATTTCTCTATTAATTAGAGTGTATAGTGATAGAACACCAAAGGAGATTAATAGTTCGGATTTTTCGTTTATTGATAAGATAGGGCTTAAAGAAAATCTTTCACCAACTCGTGCTAATGGGCTGGTTTCTATGATTAAAAAGATAAAATCATATGCGTTAGTGTATGAGATAAAAGAAAAAGAATTACAAAAATAAAAAAAAACAATTATGTTATCTGAAGATCAAGTTTTAAGAAATATAGTAAGATCATTAAAGCAAGTTTATGATCCGGAAATTCCTGTGAATATTTATGATTTGGGGTTAATATATAATATAGATTTAGATAAAGACTATAAAGCTACCATTAAAATGACTTTAACGGCCCCAGGATGCCCTGTCGCTGATGAGTTGATAGAACAGGTCAATGATGCTGTTATGGACGCTCCTGGCGTGACTGATGCAGAGATAAATTTAGTTTTTGAACCTGAATGGGATAAAGATATGATGAGTGAAGAGGCTAAATTAGAATTAGGTTTTTTATAGAATATGGAGACTGTTTATTTATCATTAGGTTCTAATTTGGGTGATAGAGAGAAAAATTTATCTATGGCGACATCCTTAATAGTTACTCAATATGCTTCTTATCTTGGGTCTGATATAGTAGAATCATCTATTATAGAGACTGAACCATGGGGATTTAAATCCGATAATAAATTTCTAAATCAAGTAATTGGTTTTGATGTAGAGACGACTCCGGAGAAATTATTAGAAGTTTGTAAATGGGTAGAGAAGAAGTTAGGTAGGGATGATAAGCCTGAGTATGATAGTGCAGGTAATAGAATTTATCATTCAAGGACAATAGATGTTGATATTCTATTGTATGGCGATATGGAAATTCGTGAACCAAATTTGCAGATACCTCATGCTAAGTTATTTAAAAGAGAATTTGCACTTAAACCTCTAGAAGAGATAGTAAGTGCAAATCTTAAGCCTTTCCTCGCTGCTCAAAAGGAGAAATTACATTAGATTTATTGTTTAAGACTGATGGCATATTGATATATTTTCAATACTTGATGTGCATCATCGAAATCTACTTTATTTTCTTTTAAGTATTGTGAAATTTCGTCTTTATTTTTTTTGAATATCTTTAGAAATACCTTTCTGTTAGGAAAATACATGCTATTTTTCTTTAGAATGACGGGCTCTATAGATAAAGTGTATGGAGCATGATTATGAGGGGTTAATTGATAAATGCTTCCACTTCCATTAGTTAGTGTAGATATTTCTGTGACTGATGAGGTTTCACTTGTACCACCGTATGCGGCAGTTTTAGGTGGTTCTTTAATATTAAGATTTTTAATCACACCAAAAGCATAATCTCCATCTTGTGATATAATGTTTACAAAACTATTTCTTATCCTTTTAAAGATAGTATTTTGTGCGATTAACATAGATACTTCATCATTATTTGACATCGCTAGCGTATCACCTTTATCGTTAATAAACCATATTTTTTGATTATATGTGACGATGTTTAATTTTCCAGACTGTTGTCTACCATCTTTTAACAAAACAGAACCGGTAGAAAATTCATTGAGTACGAATAATAAAGAATCAGGAATTTTTCCATCAATAAATCCTTTAGAATTAACCATAAAAGATCCATATTGTTTTTGTGCGAAGCACAAGTTTGAACTAATAACCATTATTATTAGAACAAATATTGAAGTTATTTTTTTCATATTTAATATGTTTTTTGAATTGTCGATATTTAAAATATTACATATAAGGCAAATGTATTAAAAAAAATAGTATTTTTGCAACGAAATAAAAGATATTAAATATGAAAAAAATGACACAAGACGAGCTTTTTAAGATTTTAGTAGCACATGCTAAAGAATATGGTTTTATCTTTCAATCAAGTGAAATCTATGATGGATTAAGTGCTGTTTATGATTATGGACAGTTAGGATGTGAACTAAAAAACAATATCAAAAAATATTGGTGGGATTCTATGGTAAAATTGCATGATAATATAGTAGGTTTAGATTCTGCTATCTTTATGCATCCAAAGATTTGGGAAGCTTCAGGCCATGTAGGTGCTTTTAATGATCCATTGATAGACAATAAAGATTCAAAGAAAAGATATAGAGCTGACGTCCTTTTAGAAGATTATATTCAGAAGTTAGAAGATAAGATAGAGAAGAATGTAGTAAAAGGGAAGAAAAAGTTTGGAGATTCTTTTGATGAAGAGCAGTTCAAAGCGACTAATCCTAATGTTCTACGTAGTCAAAAAAAGATAGATGAAGTAAAAGAAAAAATGGTTAAAGCTCTAAATGATAATGATTTAGATGGGCTTAGAGATTTAATTATAGAATGTGGAATAGCAGATCCTGTTTCAGGAACGAAAAACTGGACTGATGTACGTCAGTTTAATTTAATGTTTAGTACTCAGCTTGGAAGTGTTTCAGGAGAATCTGGAAAAATATATTTAAGACCTGAGACAGCTCAAGGAATTTTCGTAAATTATCTTAATGTTCAGAAAACAGGAAGGATGAAGATTCCTTTCGGAATAGCTCAGATAGGTAAGGCTTTTAGAAATGAAATAGTAGCTCGTCAGTTTATTTTTAGGATGAGAGAGTTTGAACAGATGGAGATGGAATTCTTCGTTCGTCCTGGCACTGAGATAGAGTGGTTTAAAACTTGGAAAGAAACACGATTAAAGTGGCATAAAGCGCTTGGAATAGGGGATGATCATTATAGATTCCATGACCATGATAAATTAGCTCATTATGCTAATGCTGCTACTGACATAGAATTTAAATTTCCATTTGGATTTAAAGAACTTGAAGGTATTCATTCTAGAACTGATTTTGACCTTAGTCAACATCAAAAATTTTCAGGAAAGAAACTACAATATTTTGATCCAGAGACTAAACAAAGTTATACTCCTTATTGTATAGAAACTTCTATAGGACTTGATAGAATGTTCTTAGCTGTCTTATCATCTGCTTATAAGGAAGAAAAACTTGAAAATGGTGAGTCTAGAGTAGTTCTGAGTTTAAATCCAGTATTGGCTCCTATTAAATTAGCTGTGCTACCTCTAGTTAAAAAGGATGGACTTCCTGAAGTAGCTAAAGATATTATGGCCGATTTAAGAATGGATTTCAACTGTCAGTATGATGAGAAAGACAGTATTGGAAAACGTTATAGACGTCAAGATGCTATTGGAACACCTTTCTGTATTACGATAGATCATGATACTTTAAATGATAAAAAAGTAACCATCAGATATAGAGATAGTATGTTACAAGAAAGAGTAGATATTGATTCTCTTCGCGGAATAATTGAAAAGAAAGTATCTTATAAGACACTCTGGAAATAAATAATTAACAAAAATTATAATTAAAGGTATTATAGTTGATAAGAAATTATCTCTATAATACCTTTTTTAGATATAAAAAAAAGAGATGAAAAATTGATTTCATCTCTTTTAATATGTCGGGATACTCCGACTCGAACGGAGGACCCCCTGCTCCCAAAGCAGGTGCGCTAGCCAACTGCGCCACATCCCGATATTTTATTTCCTTTCTATTGGAAACGGGATGCAAAGATATATTACTTTCTCGTTTTTCCAAAAAAAAAGTGCTATTTTGTTGAACTTTTTTTAAAATTTTATAAAAAAAACTTTTTTAGGACATTAATAGTATTAATATAGCTGCTAATTTATCTATTATTATCTTAATAATTCTTGTGTGTTTTCTTTTGTTCCATCGCATTTAGATGGATTGATTTTTAATAAATGACACAATAGAGGATAAATATTGACGTTTTCAATTATATTTCTATTTTTAAACTTCGTTTTAAAGTCGTGTCCAATAGCTATTAATGGAACATGCATTTGATGATTTTGAGGAGCAAAACCATGTGCTCCACCATTGTAATGAGGTTTAGTGCCAAATTGCCAGCCTACTTCAGGTAATACTAGTATATCTCCAATGTTAGTATTGTCGCTGTAATTCAAACTATCAGGGATCTCATTTTTTCTCCATACATATAAATGTGGAACTTTAGAGAGATGATTATATATGGAATCTATTTTAGCTGTTGGATCTTTAATATCATTATTAACATAAAACATAGAAGGAATATTACCTGTTAAATATGAATACCATTCTTTTTTGATATAATCATTTGGATTGATATTATGAGAAGCAGGAACACTGGCCATACCATGATCTGATGTAATTATAAGATTTATCCTCTTAGCATTAGGTAAGGCTTTTAATCCTTTATATAAGCATCCCATTAAGCTGTCAAGGTAATGTACCTTATTCTTTACTTCTAAGCTGTGAGGACCATGATGATGACCTGTAGCATCTGGTTCTTCGAAATAAGTCATAACTAAATCACATTTCTTCGAACCTATCCAATTAATAGTAGAATCTACTCTCTGTTCGAAAGTTATATGAGGAGTCTGTGCCCATGTCTTTTTCATAAAAGATTTTTCTCCAGGATGGGTAATTTCATTTGCTACCCAATAAAGAACTCCTACTTTTTTTCCTTGACGTTCTGCAGTGAACCAAATAGGATCTCCTCCGTAATTCTCAGGATTTAATCTTTCATCATTTCCGACAGAATATTCTTTATGAGAAGTCCTATTATAATAATTATTATGTATAAGTTCGTGATGTTCTGGATATAAACCAGTAGCAAGAGTATAATGATTAGGAAAAGTTAGAGAAGGAAAACTCGGCATCATCTCCGTTAAGGTTCCTTCGTGAGCCATTAACCATAGATTTGGGGTGTTTATACTATCAAGATAACTGTATCTAAAACCATCAAGTGAAACTATAACAGTTTGACTTGAACAACTTATAAAAATATTAGAGAAACTTAAAATAATGCCTAAAAAAGCTGATTTTTTTAATATTGATAATAGTATTTTACTCATAATGCGCCGAAGGTACAGAAAAAATAATATTATTATCTATATGCCTTATGACTTATCTAAAAAAAAGTAGTATTTTTGTTCTTACTTGAAAAATTTTAATGAAAATCACTTATATACGCAAATATTTTATCTTAATACATGCTATATGTCTAATCTTTATATTTAATGGGCATATTTATGGTTATGATAAAGTAAAAAATGATAATGAAAAGAATTATGTCGGGAATCCTTTGAAGCAAAAGATTTCATGTCAGGATTCTCTAAAAGATAAAATATTAATTCTTTCATCATACAATATAGGTATTACGAGAGTTAATAATTTTATAAATGATTTTCAGAATCAAGTATTTCTTAATGGTTCTAAATATGATGTGATAGTTTCAGACATGTCACGAGATAATCTAAAGGGTAACCAATCATTACGCTATAAAATAATTACAAAAATAATATTAAATAAAAAAGAGGGAAAGTTAAAAGCAGTAGTGTTAATAGGTCAAGAAGCGTGGTCTTCATTTAACTATCTTTATAATTATGCCCCAAATTTACAAGATTTTGATATACCTGTTTTTCCTGTTTTAGCTTCTAATATTGGCGTTGATATATCTTATTTTACATGCAAAAAAAATAAAGAGTATGTTCCTGAAAGTATAAATTATGTAGATAGCCTATGTAAAAAAGGATTAGCTCTAGGTGGCGAATTATTTACATATGATTTAGATAAGAACATAGAGGTTATTAAAAAGATTTATCCTGGAACTAAGAGTGTAGCTTTCATGTCTGACAATACTTATGGGGGTGTTTCAATGTTAGCCTATGTCTCAAAAGAGATGAAAAAACACGAAGATTTAAACTTTATCTCGCTAGATATTAGAAAGTTTAGTGATAAGGCTGCTGTGGCTGATACACTTAAAAAATTAGATGATAATACAGTTATCATTTTAGGATGCTGGAGAATGGACAGATTAGGAAATTATTTATCTGGAGATGTGTTATCTAAGTTGATTAAAGAGAATACTAAGTTACCTGTTTTTACTCTTTCAGGGAATGGTATGAGTAATTTATTAGCAATTGGAGGTTATTTTTCAGATTATAATATTAAGGCAGATTATATTTATAATCAAATTGATATGTATCAGCATCATTATAGAAAAATAGAACCAAAAATTCTAGGTATGCATTATCATTTTAATGGGGATAAATTAGATAAATTAGGATTTAAAAAATATGATTTACCATATGGTAGTATAGTGGAAAGTTCTAATGAACATAAAATAGCTTCATATAAACATATCATACGAAAAATGATAATAAGTTTCATCATTCTGCTAATATTTATGATGGTCATTATTATTACTTATCTAAAAAACTTAAAACTTAAAAAAAGTATATTAGAAGAGAATAAAAAATTAGCTGCTCAAACACAAAGAGCTAAGGATTCAGAAAGAATGAAAACAGCATTCTTGGCCAATATGAGCCATGAAATACGTACACCTCTTAATTCAATCGTAGGTTTTGCGACTATTTTATCTGATGATGAGATTAATACTTCTGCTAGTCTATTGCCTGAAGAAAGAAAAAATTTCGGTAAAATTATTAAGTCAAATTCATTATCACTTTTAAGGATAATAAATGATATATTGGATACTTCTAGAATGGAGACAGGGAAAACGAAGTTCGATATAAAGAGTTATGATGTGGTCGCTATATGTAAAGATGTTTTTTTAACTGTATTTCATGATTATAATAATCCAGATATAAAAACTATATTTACGCATAACTTAAATGAATATAGATTAAAAACTGATAAAACTAGATTAATTCAACTTATTATTAATTTATTAAATAATGCTAAGAAATTTACAGAAGAAGGGACTATAACGTTGTCTTTAGATATATTTGAAGATAAAAATATGGTACAAATATCTGTAACGGATACAGGAATTGGAATAGCGAAAGATAAACAGAAGATAATTTTTGGTAGATTTGAAAGAATCGATGAAAATAAAGAAGGTTATGGATTAGGTTTAGTTATTTGTGACCAAATAATTCAAAGATTAGGAGGAAAGATTTACGTTGATTCTGATTATACTGATGGAGCTAGGTTTATAGTAGAACATCCTTTAAAATAACAATTATGGATAAGAATGAAATAATAATAGAGCATGATAATGCTAATAATCGCGTTAAAACCATCATTAATGGAATAGAAGCTCATGTGCAGTATAGAATAGATGAAGAGACTAAAACTCTTGATATAAGACATACTATAGTACCTAAGGAAATAGGGGGTAGAGGTATAGCAGCTAAGTTAGTAGAGTTTACTTATAATTGGGCTGTGGCGCAAAATTTAAAAATAGTTTCTACATGTTCTTATGCTACAGTTTGGCTAAAACGACATGGAATAAAAGAACCAGAGTCCTTAGAAGCTAAGAACTCTGGAAACTCTTGTGGAATATAAAAAGAGCTAATTATTCGTATAATTTACAATTTTTATATCCTAGATTATCGTATATAATACTCATCTTTGTTAGTCTATTTAGAAAATTATTATAATCTTTAGTGGTATATGTGTTCTATGCTATTTCTGAGATAGCTAAAAGACTTATTGTTAGTAACTTATAATTTAAGAGAGTAAATTTTGAATACATATTTCTTATTTTTTAGGAAGATCTTTTAGAATGTAATCAGCATAATTATATCCTAATCTATCATATATGGAAAGCATATGAGGAATTCTAGTCAAAAAATCGGAGTAATCTTTATTCTTTTTATTAGTCCAAACATCTTCTGAAAGAGCAGCATATCTAGGTAGAATCATATGTTCTACGTGACTAAAAGAAGGCATGTATTCAGTCCATACGCAGGCTTGAGCTCCTAGAACATGTGAAGCTTCTTTGGCTGTAAATGATGAATCTATAGGGTCAAAAGAGTAAACCTTTTCTAATGGATTATAGCCTCCTATAGCTAATGGTTCGTTTTCAGGATGTTTTGTCTGATAATAATCAAAATATACATAAGTAGTAGGAGCCATAATGACGTTATTTCCTAGTTTGGCGGCTTTAATACCTCCTTTCATTCCTCTCCATGACATAATAGTGGCACTTTTGGAAATACCACCTTCAAGTATTTCATCGAAGCCTACCATTTTTCTGCCACGTGCATTTATTACTTCTTCTGCGAATGATGCTATATAACTTTGAAGTTTTTGTTCTTTAGTACTATGTTTATCAGTTTTAAGTCCTAAAGATTTGATTTTCCTCTGGCATAAAATATTGTTTTCCCATTGCTCTTTTGGACATTCATCTCCTCCTATGAATATATACTCTGAAGGGAATACATCCATAACTTCATTTAATATATCTTTAAGAAAAGTGAATACCTCTTCTTTTCCAGGATTTAATACATCATGAAATATACCCCATCCTTCTGCGACTTTAAAAGGCCCATCTGTACATCCTAGTTCAGGATATGCAGCTAGAGCAGCACTCATATGTCCTGGCATATCAATATCAGGTAACACATTGATATATCTATCTGCTGCGTATTTAACTATATCTTTTAATTGATCTTGTGTGTAGAACCCAGAATATGGTGTGCCATCATATTTTTTAATAGAATCATTAGCATGTCCTATCAGGGTTTGTGCACGTTTTGAACCTACTTCTGTTAGAAGAGGATATTTTTTTATTTCCATACGCCATCCTTGGTCGTCTGTAAGGTGGAAATGAAAAGTATTTAGATTATTTAATGCCAATATGTCAATATACTTCTTTACTTCATCTACTGTAAAGAAATGTCTACTTACATCTAGCATACCTCCTCTATAGCTAAATCTTGGAGCGTCTTTTATAGTAGTTGGTTTAAAAATAACTTTATTGACATCCTCAGCAGGAAGAAATTTACGTAACGATTGTATTCCATAAAATAGGCCTTGTTTACTAGCTCCATTTATTACTATCGTTTTTTCATTAATATTTATGCTATATGCTTCTTTATTACTATTCTCAAAACTAGTGTCTAAAATAATACAAGGAATATTTTTTGATTCTTCTGTATTTTCTTTAATATTAAGTTTAATGGATGTTTCTTCTTCGATGTAGCTAGATAGAAATTCAGCATTTTTTCTCATAGCATCATCTTTAACTTGGCATATAATCGGAGTATTTTTGGTTAGAGTGAAATCAGCTCCAGGATAAAATGAGATTTCATTAATCTTAGGAATGATAGCATAATCGGCCTTTCCACTTTTTCCACACGAGCTAAATATACAAGCAAGTGCACAAATAATAAATAATTTTTGTTTCATAAATCTGGTTTTGAGGATTAATAAGTGTATAGCTAAACTCAAAGTTAATTATTTTTTTATTGACAAAGAATAAATATAGATATATTAAGTTTTTTTTCGTAAAACTCTTATATATATTTAAAACTTGGCACGGGATTTGTAATGTTTATGAATGTTAATAATAAAAAAAATTATTATGAAGTTCATTAATTTATTAAAACATGCTTACCATTCATATTGTAAGCTGTTAAGTGAAACTACAGTTTTTTCTCCCACAGGAGTTATTTACTTCAAATCGAGAAAAAAATTAAATGAGTAGTTTGTATGAGTCAGGGAGAACAAGAAGTTCTACCCTTTTTTTTTGCCTATTAGTGAACCATATTTAATGTATTTCTTTGATAAATTTACGATACGATATATAATAAATTATAGAAGCGACAGTTAGTGAAATTGGAAATGCTGACCAAATTCCTGGAAGACCAAATCCCATTTTAACCCCAAATATGTAACTTAAAGGCAATGAGATGCATATATAGCTTATAAATGATGTAGAAGCTATAGATTTTACTTTTCCTATCCCTCTAAGAGCATTGACATATATGGCTTGAATAGCATCTGCGATTTGATAAATTACTAGAGGAATAAGTGCTATAGGCAGAATCTGAAGAATTACTAAATCATTAGTAAATAATTTTCCAATAAAGAATCTTGTGAAAAGTATTAATATACAGTTAAAAATAACCAATATCATCATTAGTTGGAATCCTGAATGAACAGTGTTTTGAACATCTTTATATCTTTTTTGTCCCATGAAATTACTAACTCTTACAGAGATAGCACTTCCTAATCCGAAGTATAGTAAGAAACAAAGTTGCGAAATGGAAGCCAGAATTTGATGGGCTGCCATGGTTTGTGTGCTAATCCAACCAGCGATTAGTGTGGTTAAAGAAAATCCTGCTCCTTCAAGTACTAATTGAGTAGCTATTGGCCATCCTATTTTTTGCAATTGTATATGACGTTTTTTATCCCAATTAGCCTTTTTAGCTGCTTGAAAGTAGGGTTTAAGATGTTTAGCATATATTATTACTAAAATATATGCTAAGGCCATTAGAAATCTTGATATGAATGTAGCAATACCTGCTCCAATAACACCTAGAGGAGGGAAGAGGCCTATTCCATTAATCAATATATAGTTCAAAATTATATTTAAACCTACTCCACTGAAGATAATATACATAGATATCTTAGTTTGTGTAATACTATCTGTAAACTGTTTCCCAGTATTAAATATCATTACGAAAGGCATGGAAAATAGGTGTATGAGAAATAAAGGTTTTATTAATTTTAATAAATCTTTATCTTCCTGAATGAGCGGAAGTGCTAAATAGAGTAGTCCCATTAGTAACATGCAGAATAACATACATAAGAAGCCTACTAATAGACTATCACGAAGATAAGCACCTGCGGCGTCAGTATCTTTACGACCGTAGGCAGCACCAGAAAGTGGAATTATACCCATGGCAATACCTTGCAGGAACATCAGAGGCAGAAAAACAATAGCTCCAGTAAATGAGGCAGCTGCCAGGTCTAAAGTTCCATATTTACCTACCATTAGAGTATCAAAGAACGATAAGAGCACCATCGCCATTTGTCCAAATGTGATAAGAATACTTAGATATATGAGTCGTGAGTAATGTGGCTTGTAGATGTGCCAGTCGCTTATGAAATTCATGGCACAAATATACATAATTTAGTGAATCCTCTAATTATAGAAGTATTTTTTATAATTTTGTGACGTCCTTACAATGCTGTAAGGATTTTTTAATGTTACTATGTGTACTAATAAGAAAAAGAAGAATTACAGTGCTTTATATATAATGCTTGGTATGTTGGCAGGTATTGGAGTTGGTTTTGGAGTTGTAGCTTGGATGCCTGATGGACATAAATTTATTAAAGATTGGATTACGCCTTTTGGAACGATCTTTCTTAATTTATTGAAGATGATATCTATTCCTTTGATTTTTGTATCTATTTTTAAAGGAGTCTCTAGTATAAAGGATGTTTCTAAATTCGCTCGTATAGGGATAAGAACTGTTATATTATATATGATAACTACTGTTATTGCTATTAGTTTAGGATTGTTTTTCGCTGAAGTTATTAAACCTGGAAGTTTTATAAATGAGAATCAATATGAATTGATAAAATCTAAATCTACTGAAAATCTTACTGCTGACAAAGTTACAGATAATGTACAAAAGGCTAACCAGGTAAAAGATAAATCACCTCTTAACTTTTTCGTTAATATGGTTCCTGATAATATTTTTAATTCTCTTAGTCAGAACAATAGGATGTTACAGATAATATTTTTTAGTATTATTTTCGGAGTGGCAGCTATATTGGTAGGAGATGAGAAATCAAAACCAATAATGGACTTGATGAGTAGTATAAATAGTTTACTTCTTCGTATAGTGGAGATGATTATCGCTGTGTCTCCATTTGGAGTGTTTGCTTTGATGGCAGATTTAGCAGCTAAATATTCTGGAAATTGGGGTATTTTTACTTCTCTTGGTCTATATGCTGTTTGTGTTTTAATAGTTCTTGGAATTATGATGTTGATGGTTTATCCTATAATGATAAAATTCTTCACTAAGATTCCTATGTTTAAATTTATTAAGAAAATGTATAAAGTACAGCTTTATGCATTCAGTACTTGTAGTAGTGCTGCTACTTTGCCTGTAAATCTTGAAAATGCACAGAAAAATCTTGGAATATCTGAAGAGGCTAGTGAATTTGTTTTACCACTTGGAACAACTATTAATATGGATGGTACAAGTGCTTACCAAGCTGTAGCTGTGGTATTTATTGCCCAGGTTTTTGGTATTCATTTAGGGCTAGGGGATATTTTAAGTATATTATTATTAACGACTATTTCATCAATAGGTGCACCAGGAATACCAGGAGGTAGTTTTGTTATCTTAACAGTAGTGTTAAATACTATTGGTATTCCCGCTGAAGGATTAGCCCTTATTTTTGGCGTTGATAGACCTATTGATATGTTTCGTACAGCTGTTAATGTCACAGGAGATGCGACAGTAGCAGCTATAATTGATAAAAGTATATAATATTATTAAAAACCGTTGTACCCTTCATTGAAGAATAATTCTGCATTATAAGGGTTATCTTGGTCCCAATTGTCAGATGCGTCCCAATCTACATAAAACTCATATGTATATTTGAGATTATTGTTATTACAAGATATTTCGACTATAGCCTTGCCAGTATCTTTTCCTGTAACTTCTACTATCATGACTCCATTTTTATCATAATATGAGACATCTATACAATTATCAGAGTCATTGAAGTTTACAGAGTATTTACTGCTGTCTTCCGACATAGTAATCTCATACGTTTCTTTTACAAATAAATTTACGGATTCAGTCATGGCACTTATTTTTCAGAGAAATAACGTAGGAATTGGCTTCTTTCGAAACTATTTAAACCATATACATTAGCGACGTTGAGTTTTGATCTAAAAGATGCTATATCTTTAAATTTCATTTGTGTCATCCATTCATCAAGTTTATTAAGCGCTTCTTTAAGGAATACAGGACCGTCTTTATATAGTGCAGAACATACTTCTACAGCAGAAGCTCCAGCTAAAATAGATTTAATAACAGCCTCTGGTGAAGATACTCCTCCAGAAACAGCTATGTCTAAACTAAGAGATGCAGACAGAATGCCAGTCCATCTAAGAGGTTCTGTGAAGTCACTAGGAGAACTAAGGACACTTCCAGAAGAATGTTTTAATTTATATATGTCGATGTCTGGTTGGTAGTAACGATTGAATAAAACAACGGCAGAAGCACCTGCATCACGTAATTGTTTAGCTAGAGCTACTGGACTTGTTAAAGAACGTCCTAATTTCATAATGATAGGAAGTTTTACTACATCTTTAAGATGCTTTAATATATCAACGTGATGTTGTTCGAATTCTCCGTATTGATAATCTATACTTGATGGTAATGCTAATAAATTAACTTCTATAGCGTCAGCACCTGCTGCTTCTATCTCTTTAGCGAAATATATCCAGGAAGAGTCGCTATAACAATTAATGCTAGCTATTATAGGTATATCTGTAACTTTCTTACTCTCTTTAATCAAATCAAGATATTCAGATAGTTTATGTCCTTTGAAATATTCATCATAATATTCAAGACCTTCTGTATGATAGTCTAAATTAGAACTTTCATGCTTAGCTTCTGAAGTAATTTGTTCTTCAAATAATGATTTTAAAACTATCGCCCCTGCTCCAGCTTCAGACCATTTTTTATTTTTCTCAGCTGAGTCTGTTAAACTAGAACTTGAAACTATAATAGGATTACGTAGTGTAAGATTTGCGAAATTTGTTTGAATATTGTTCATAGAATATGATGTATTAATATTTCTATCAAATATATACAAAAAGGATTATATCACAAAAAAAGTTAAAAGAAATACTTTCTAAAATATTATGTATAAATTTGCGTAGATTTTTAGAATGAAAAATGATAAAATTATATTCTTAGCCTTGTTTATGATGTTAATCATGAATCCTTTTACTATCTCTGCAAGAGAAAATGTGAAAGGTGATGCATCTATGCATACTATCGATAAGGAGTCATTTACTTATCAGTATCTTACCACTAAAGAAGGCTTGAGTAATCAACGCGTGTTTTCAATACTTGAAGATAATCAAAGACTGATTTGGGTGTCAACACGTTCGGGGGTAGATAGTTTCGATGGCAGGAATGTGAAGAATTATAGCCTTTTTGGTAAAAGTATTATAGAGGATGAGTCTGGAAGGATGATTTATCTTATCAAAGATTTTCAAGATTCATTGTGGGCTTATACAAATTCTGGAAAAATTTTCAAATATGATATTAATAATGATAAGTTTAATCTGCGGTTAGATATTAATAAACTTATACAAGCTGATAGTTTTTTATCTAGTTTATATATAGATAAGGATGGAAAATTCTGGGTCGGCTTAAAAGATGGTTTGTTCGTATATAGTGAAGAAGATGGAGTAGATAAAATCTTAGATAATGAGATACATGATATAGAGTATTCTGTTATAAATAATAAATTCTATATATCTACTATAGATGGATTATATTCATATGACATATTTTCTAAAATTAAACATACTATTTTACCTAATATTAATATTCAGTCCACTTTCTTCGATAAAAAGACATCTTTATTATGGATAGGAACTTTTAATAAAGGAATAGAATTATTTGATATTCAGGCCAATAAATTCATAAAAACTAAGGCTTTAGATTTTTTGCCAAGTTTACCATATAGAGACATAATAGAGTATGATGGTAAAACATTGCTCTTAGGTGTAGATGGTGGAGGCGTTTATGCTGTCAGACGAGATGCAAGTGTATCGTGGAATATTTTTAATTCGAATCAAGAGAAGGGAGGCGTTCTTAATGGCAATGGTATTTATACGTTATATAAGGATAGTTTTTCAAATGTCTGGATCGGGAGTTATACCGGTGGTGTTACTTATGCTAATCCAAAGAGGTATTTTTTCAATCTGATTCACCATAAAAGAAATGATGAGCAATCTTTAATAAATGACCACGTAAATGCTATATTAGAGGATGTAGATGGAGATATCTGGTATGCTACTAATCAAGGTATTAGTGTGCATTTTATGCAGACTAATACGTGGAAGCATTTTCTGAAAGAAAATGTATTTTTAGCTCTGTGTGATGCAGGTGCTGGTGAGGTTTATGCTGGTGGCTATGCTACTGGTTTATATTGCCTTAATAAATATGATGGAATAAGAAAGCATATTACTACTGCTAATTCTAATTATCTTACTACCGATTATATTTATTCTATTTATAAGGATGATAAGTGTTTATGGATTGGTGGTATGTATGGTAAGTTAATGAGATTTTCTCCTAAGGCTCGTGCCTTGGAGCAGTTCGAAACGTATAATATTACTCATATAAATTCTATTGTATCAAAAAATAAGGATACCCTAGCTATAGCGAGTGTTAATGGTTTCTATTTGCTAGATAAGAAAACAGGGTTTTTCAGGCAATATTTTCAAAGCCCTAATAATGCTGGAACTAGAAGTAATAGTTTTATTTATTCTATGTATTTCCCCTCTAGAAATAAAGTGTGGTTTGGAACAGATGGTGGAGGAATAAATCTTTTCGATCTTAAGAAACTAAAGGCTAGAACTTATAGTACGGAAGATGGCTTGCCTTCAAATTATGTGTATAGTATATTGCCTGATAGTCAGGGGCATATATGGGTGAGTACTGATAAAGGATTGGCTTATATGACTATGACATCTTCTCCTGAGGTAACGAATATTGGATTTTTAGATGGTTTGGCTAATGAATTTAATTTTATGTCTTTTGCACGTTTAAAATCTGGCGATTTTATCTATGGAAGTACTAATGGGGCCGTAAGATTTAATCCTAAGAATTTTACTAAACAAGTTTATGAGGCTCCTTTAATATTTAATACTTTCGAAGCACCTCAGAAAACCCGTTCATTAACTAAGCAGAAGGATCCTTTATTTAATACAATGTTAAAGAAAGGAAAGGATATAGAACTCAAATATTATGAAAATTCCTTTTACCTATCATATATATCTATATCTTATCAGTTTCAAAAGGATATAGTTTACAAATATAGGTTAAAAGGTTTTGATGAACATTGGAGCGATCCAACTATTGAGTCAAATATCAGATATACTAATATTCCTCCTGGAGATTATACTTTTCAAGTGAAGAGTTTTAGTAAAAATAACAATCTTGTGCTTGACGAGAACGAGTTGCATATTCATATCTCTCTTCCTATTTGGAATACTACTATGGCTTGGATAATTTATATATTATTAATTTTAGGCTTTATATATTTTATATGGGATTTTTATACTAGTAAATTAGAAAAAAAACATTTTGCTGATAAGATTCAGTTTTTTATTAATACGGCACATGATATAAGAACTCCGGTGACTCTGATTATGGCTCCATTGGGAGATTTGACTAAAGAACAAGGTTTATCTGAAGAGGGAAAGAAGAATCTGCAGATAGCTCAACATAGTACTAAAAAGTTATATAATCTGATTTCTCAATTATTGACTTTTCAAAAAATTGATACACAGCATTTGTCTCTGCAAGTAATGAAGTATGATTTTAATATGTATATTCAGGACAAAGTTATATTTTTCCAA
>JBAYDV010000014.1:0-29906 GCA_041668045.1 Bacteroidales bacterium
ATTCTGACTATCTTTGTGTGCTAATTTATGAAAATAAAATAGACTGATAATCAGGGTATTATATAGATTATTGCCCTAAATAAGAAATAAAACAGAGAAATATATACAGAAGATGAAAAATTTTGTAGAAGAATTGAAATGGAGAGGCATGATCCAAGATATAATGCCAGGTACCGAAGAATTTTTAATGAAAGAAGCTACTGCTGCTTATGTAGGTATTGACCCAACAGCAGATTCACTTCATATAGGTCACCTAGTAAGTATTATGATGTTGAAACATTTTCAGAATTGTGGACATAAACCATTTGCTTTAGTCGGTGGAGCTACTGGTATGATAGGAGATCCTTCGATGAAATCTAATGAAAGAAATTTATTAGATGAAGCTACTCTTAGTCATAATAAAGCTGCTATCAAAGCACAATTATCTCATTTCCTTGATTTCGATAGTGATAAGCCAAATGCTGCTGTCATGGTAGATAATTATGATTGGATGAAAGACTTTTCTTTCTTAGAGTTTATTCGTGATATTGGAAAACATATTACTGTAAACTATATGATGTCTAAAGATTCTGTTAAAAAAAGACTTTCAAGTGAGACAAGGGAAGGAATGTCTTTTACAGAATTTACGTATCAACTAGTACAAGGAAATGACTTTTTACATCTATATGAGCACAATGGTTGCAAAATGCAGATGGGAGGAAGTGATCAATGGGGTAATATTACCACAGGTACTGAGCTCATTCGTCGTAAACTAGGAGGAGAGGCATATGCGATGACTTGTCCTTTGATCAAAAAAGCAGATGGCGGAAAATTCGGCAAAACGGAAAAAGGTAATATTTGGTTATCTCCTGAATATACCTCACCTTATACATTCTATCAATTTTGGTTAAATGTAACAGATGAAGATGCTAAAAAGTACATTAAAATCTTTACTATGCTATCTAAAGATGTAATTGATACAGCTATTAAAGAACATGATGAAGCTCCTCATATGAGAATACTTCAAAAAATGTTAGCTAAAGAAATTACTGTAATGGTTCATGGAGAGGAAGAATATAACAAAGCAGTAAAAGCATCTCAGATTTTATTCGGAAAATCAACATCTAGCGATCTTCGTGATTTAGACGAAAGGACATTCCTGTCTGTATTTGAAGGAGTCCCTCAATTTGAATTATCTAAAGATAAATTAGGTGTAAATATTATAGACCTTCTAGCTGTAGAAACTAATGTATTCCCTTCAAAGGGAGAATGCAGGAAGATGATAAAGGGCAATGGTTTAGCTATTAATAAAGATAAATGCACAGACATAGATCGTAGCCTTTCATCAGAGGATCTTATGGACGAAAAATATGTTCTTATCCAAAGAGGAAAAAAGAATTATTATATTCTTAAATTTAATTAATTATGCAAGGAGGAAGTACAAGACAATTAAAAGTATCTCGTCAATTGCAGCGCGATTTAGCCGAGATAATTAGATCTAAAGGTATGGCTGTATATGATGGAGCCATGGTCACTGTCAGTGGAGTAGATATTAGTCCAGATTTAGCTGTAGCTAAAGTATATGTGAGTATTTTCCCTTCTGAAAAAGGAGAGAAAGTAATGGAAATTATAGAAAGCCAGGTAAAATCTATTCGTGGAGAACTTGGTCGTAAAATAGCAAAACAATTTCGCATAGTGCCAGAACTTGTATTTCGACTTGATGATTCTTTAGATTATGTAGAACATATAGATGAATTACTAAAGAAATAATACAAGCTCTGATATCTAATGAAATTACCATTATTTATAGCTAAGAGATACCTGTTCGCCAAGAAATCACACAATGTGATTAATATTATTTCTATTATTAGCATGATAGGAGTATCTATAGGTACGATGGCTTTAGTAGTGGTTCTTTCTGTTTATAATGGCTTTGATGACTTAGTAGAGCGTATGTATGGTCATACAGGAGCAGATTTAATAATCAGCTCTACTAAAGGTAAAACTTTCGATAGTAGTTTAGATGTATTCAAAAAAATAAAATCTGATTCAAGTTTAATATCATATTCAGAAATTATAGAAGAGAATGTTTTCATTAAATATTCAGGAGAGCAGAGTGTAGCTAGAATTAAAGGAGTCGATAGCTCTTTTATAAATTCAACAGAACTTCGAGACTATGTAAAAGAAGGTAAATTTGAGATTTATAAAGGTCAGATTCCAGAAGCTATAGTGGGTTTTACACTTGCTCGTCAGATGCAAATGAGTCCTCGATTCGTCAGTCCTATAGAAATATATTTTCCCAAGCGACATAGTACTGTTTCTATAATGAATCCTATGGGAGCGCTGAATAAAATTAAAGTCTATCCTTCAGCCTTGGTTGGTATAGAAAAGGAATTCGATAGTAAATATATCATAGTACCTATAGACTGTGCTCGTGAGTTATTAAATTACACTACAGAGATATCTACGGTAGAATTAAATCTTAAGGATAAGACAGATATAGACTCTTATCAAAGAAGGCTAAAGAAAAAATTAGGAAATAATTTTTATGTTAAAAATAAGTTTCAACAGCATGAAACTGTTTTTAAGATGATGAGTTATGAGCGTATAGCAGTATATAGTATATTACTTTTCATAATTATAATTATTTCCTGTAATATATTGGGGTCACTTACTATGCTGGTAATTGAAAAGCATGATGATATAAAGGTTCTAAGAAGTATGGGTGCTAGTGATTCGTTAATTAAAAGAATATTTTTATTTGAAGGATGGCAAATATCACTTATAGGAATGATAATAGGTGTCGTTTTGGGCTTACTATTATGTTTTGTGCAAATATACTTTGGTGTTATAGATATGCCTGGTAATTTCGTCGTATCAGCATATCCTGTAGTAGTAAAAATTTCAGATCTACTTTTAATTCTATTATCAGTATCTCTGATAGGTTTGTTTTTTGCCTATTTTCCTGCTAAAAAAGCGATAAAATGATAAAATATTAAAATTTTTCTAAATTTGATGCAACGAAATATACATTACCTGCATCTATATAATAGGTTTAGGTTTTAGTACACAAAAAAGAGATATCTATTGTAGCAGAGGATGTCTCTTTTTTTTTGTGCAATATTTTTAAAAATGATTACGTAATTTTTTGTTCTCACTCGTATTAACTCTTATAAAACTAAAATAAGATTTAATGAAAGCAAAACAATTAACGGCCATTAGTGCTATTTTATTTGCCTTCTTTATCCAGGGTTTCTGTGATATAGTTGGTATTTCGTCAGATTATGCGGCACAAGCCTTTGGATGGAGTCAAACTATGGCAGGTTTTCTGCCTTCTATGGTATTTGTATGGTTCTTATTTTTGGGAGTTCCCATAGGAATTAAAATGAATACTTGGGGAAGAAAAAATACAGTATTATTTGGTATGGGTGTAACGATTATAGGTATGATGGTACCTTTAGTTGGAACTAGTTGGGCATGTTTAATAGGTTATGCTGCACTTGGAATAGGAAATGCTATATTACAAGTGTCAGAAAATCCACTTGTTAATAATGTAGTAACTAATAAGAAACTGCTAACATCTAGTCTTACAGCAGGACAAGTAGTAAAAGCATTATCTTCTTTCTCAGGACCCTTTATCATGTTATTTGCAGTTAATGTACTAGGTGGTGGAGATAAAAATAATTGGTATTTAGCTTTCCCTGTTTTAGGCGTTATAACTTTAATATCAGCACTTTGGTTAACTTTTTCTCATATACCACGCGAAGAGAAACAGTCTACAGATGTAACTTTTTCTAAGACTTTTGCTTTACTAAAAGATACTAAGATATTATTACTTATGCTTGGTATTTTCTTTGTTGTAGCTATTGATGTAGGAACTAATTTTACAAGTTCTAAAATAATGATTCAGCGTTTTGGATGGGATGTCACAGAAGCTGGTATAGCTCCTCAGATTTATTTTATCTGTCGTACAGCAGGTGCCTTTTTGGGAGTATTTATGATGACAAAAATAAATGAAATTAAATATTATCGTTATAATATAGTAGCTTGTATTGTAGTTATCGTCTTATTGGCGATTGGTGGATGGAGTGAAAGCATTACATTGGCATTAATTGGGGCTATAGGTTTTCTTTGTTCTTGTATTTTTCCTATTATTTTTTCTATGGCAGTACAAACAAAACCAGATAAGGCAAATGTTATTTCTGGTTTGATGATAACCGCTGTCGCAGGTGGGGGAGCAGCTACTCCTTTTATCGGATTGGCTACAGATATGTTTTCAACTATTACTGCTGGAATTTTTGTATTGCTATTATGTGCATTCTATCTTACATATTGTGCATTTGGTGTTAAAGTAAAGTCGAATTAATTCTTTCAATAATCTTGTATAAAAATAGTCTGTATTTAAATTGATTTAACTTAGAAGACTATGAAAAAGGATGTCAAATTATTTTGATGTCCTTTTTTTCTGTTTACATCTTTATGCCAATTGGAAAAAAATGTGTAAATTTGTGTAATTGACCTATTAATAATTGGTATGCCTATATGAAAAAAGTACTTTTATATATTATATTATTTTTATGGATTCCATCCATATCTTTGTCCCAAGTCTCTTCTCCTAATTTTAGAGGAATCTCTGTAAGTAATGGATTGTCTGATCTTTGTGTGAATGAAATCTATAAAGATACCCTGGGATTTGTGTGGATTGGTAGTGATTTAGGGGTAAATAGATTTGATGGTTTTAATGTTACTTCGTTTCCTATACCAGGAGTAGATAGTCATAAAAAGCGTGTCAATTCTATCATTTCTTATGAAAAAGGTTCATTGCTTGTTGGAAATGGCATTGGATTGTGGAAAATTAATAGCTTTAATGGTCGATTCACACGACTTTTTGAAGATAAGATAAATGTATCTGTTAATAAGATTCTCAAACTTAATAATGTTTATTATATAGCTACGAATAAAGGTTTATTTATTATTAAGGATAATAATATTGTCCGAACATTTTACCTTTCAACTAATATCCTATCAGAAAGTAATCATATTACAGATTTGGCTAAAGACGAAAATGGAGTATTATGGCTGTCTACTTATAATGGTCTTTTCGCGATTAAAGGAAATGAACTTATTGGAAGCTATTATAATAAATCTATTTCGCGTTTCTCTAATTTAGCATGTTTGGGAAATAATGTTTATTTGGGTACTATGACACAAGGACTTTTTAAATTTGATGTAAAATTTAAAAAATTCAGTACTGGACCTGATTTGAATTGCAATGTTATTTCGACACTTTCTACAGATGGCAAAGATTTATTATATGTAGGTACAGATGGCAATGGGGTTCATTTTGTTTCAAATAAAACGGGTAAGATAGTTAAATCATTCACTCATCAGTTGAATTCTCCAAATATGATACGATCTAATTCTGTCTATTCATTACTAATAGATAAGGAAGGGCTTATTTGGATAGGTTTTTATCAGAGTGGTTTAGATTATTCACTCTATAGCAGTAATTTATTCCATACTTATAGTTTTGCAGAATTTACTTCTGCTAATTATTTTGTGCGAACTTTTTCCATTGACGGGAAAGAAAAACTTATAGGAACAAGAGATGGACTATTTTATGTGCAGGAAGATAAAAATAAAATCAGTACTCCTAAATTAAGATCGAAATTAATTTTGGCAGTAAAGAAATATAAAGGTCTCTATTATATAGGAACTTATGGTGGAGGTATGTACGTAATGGATCCTAACACAGCCCGGATTAAAGATTTTGATTCTACATATCCTGTTTTTAAGAATGGACATATTTTTAAGTTTGCTAAAGATTGGAAAGGTAATCTTTGGATAGGGACATCTGAAGGTTTATATTGTTATGATGGAGAGAAAGAGCTTAAGTCTTATAACCATAGGAATTCAGCTTTGATGGATGGTAATGTTTATGAGATATTTTTTGATAGTCAGCATAAGGGATGGATATGTACTGAAAATGGTATGGCTATTTATGATCCATCTTCAGCTAGTATTCGTACAGAAATTTTTCCTCAAGGTTTTGTTAACAATAAAAAGATACGTCAAGTTTATGAAAATAAGCAACATCTTCTTTACTTTTTACCTGATCATGGGGAAATTATGGTGTCAGATTTAAATATGAGTAATCTCCATGTTTTGAAAATACCAGAGGCTATTAATGACTCATCTCCAATGTTTATAGTAGAAGATAATTTCGAATCACTCTGGATTGGAAGTATGCAACATTTATTAAGATTATATAATAATGGACATTATGTCTTATATAATTATAGTGATGGTATTTCATCACCTACTTTTAGCTTTAATGCTGCTTATAAAGATACTTCAGGAATTTTATGGTTTGGAAATGCAAGAGGATTGCAAAGGATAGATCCTTCTATGGCAAGTAAAGTGGTGCGTCATCCATATCCTATATATTTTACGAATTTTAAAGCAGATGGAGTTTCTCTATCTAAACATGTTATACGTAGACATAAAGAAAAGCAGTTGACTGTTTCACTTCCTTCAAGTATCTCTGATTTATTTATTCAATTTGCTTGCCCTACATATACTGATCCTTCTTCTATAAATTTTGAATATATGCTTAAAGGTTTTGAGGATGATTGGAAGTTTATTACTGGTAAGAATGAGGTAAATTACTATAATCTACCAGATGGCGATTATACTTTTATCTGTAGAATTCCAGGTAATGATAAGTCAGTTTCTAGTATTCATTTCACAATTGGCTATTTACTTTGGAAAAAAATATTATTTATTTTCCTTATTATTATTACCCTGTATTTAATATGGCGTATAATTATCAAACATTATGGGAGTAAACTTAAAAAAGCAATTAAAGCTTTCTATCAGAATGATGATGTAAATAAACAAAAATATAAAGGGAATACAATAAGTAAGGCTGAATGTGAGGAATTTGTTCTTAAGCTTAAAGCATGTATGAAAAAAAATCGTCCATATATAGATTCAGGCCTAAAATTGGGAGACTTGTCTAAATTATGTGGCATTAGTAGGTATAACTTATCATATATTTTTAACCAATATCTAAAAGTAACATATTATGATTTTATCAACGAATATCGTATCAATGAATTTAAAAAAATGGTTAAATCTTTAGATATGGATAAATATACACTTGAGGCTGTTGCTGAGAAATGTGGTTTTAGTAGTAGAACAAGTTTCTTTAATTCATTTAAAAAAGTTACAGGAGTTACTCCTAATGAATATGTTAAACGTCTTAAAAATAGCCAGCACATATCTTAAATTTTTATTTCGTCTTTGATAATAGGTTAATTGTTATGTAAGAGGATAAAATCTTTTCTGAATTTTAAGAAAAAATGAATTTTGATTAAGTATCATTAAGTAGCTTCTTCGTATTAAAAGTTAGTTTTACTATATGATAACTTAAAAATAAAATTCAATAGTATGAAAAGATATATCTCCTTATTATTATTTATCAGCATATTATCTGTAACATCGTATGCATCTGATAATTATCCGCGTTTATATGTAAGTAACACTGATAAACCAAAGATTGAGGCTAAAATTAAAAATGTCCCTTGGGCTCGAGAAGCTTATCAGAGATTAAAAAATTATGTAGAACCTTATGCAGATCTTAATCTAAAAGATCCAGATTGGCTTAGGTCACGTCTATCTATGTATTGGAAAAAAGGTGAACGTTATACTCAGTGTTATCTTAAAAAACAAAATTGGGATTATGGCGAAGGAAATGCTCCAGTGCCAACAGTCCGAATGCCTGGTATGCGTGTTTGGAATAAATATGTAAATGTTCCATTAAAAGATCGTATTCCTTATAATGAGTCTGGTGATATGTTGGGTATAGATAAATTAAATCCTGATAATCCACCTGTTAAAGTCTCATATAAAAAAAGTGGACATATGATTAGGTTGAATAATCAGGAAATTCTTGAATTAGCTGAAAAGTCAGCTTTTCTTTATTGGATAACAGGAGAAGAAAAATATGCTTCGATGGCTTCCGATGTTTATCAAACATGGCTTATAGGAACTTATTATATGAATCCAATTAAAGATCCTACTCGTTCTACTAAAGGTTTAGGTGGATGGGAACCAGGTGGTATATGTGGCTATTATGATTATGAACAGATTCACGATAATCTAGGTTCACATGCTTCTGTGATTTATGATTTTCTGCATGATTATATGCAAGAACATCTTAATAAAAATATAAAAGCAGTAGGTTCTTTAGATGATGTGACTAGCGAAGTGTTGAAACGTTTTATCAATTTAGGAATGATTCGTGGAGGTAGCCAGGGGAATTGGAATGTTAATGGATGGAATGTTATAATTAGACCTATACTTATGTTAAAATCTAATGATGCTTATGCTGATGGTAAAGGTCGTGAATATTATTTGCATTTTTTATTGAAGGAGTCTACTAAATATAGAGTGGATCTACCAGGTATGTTGGCACATTATGATTCTGTAACAGGTTTATGGCCAGAATCTCCAGGATATAGTTTCGGTACTGTAAATTCTATCCTTCAATGGCGTGTATTGCTACAACGTGCAGGTATTGATATTATTCAAGATAATCCAGTTATGCAGAAGGCAGCTCTAGCCGTTCTTCCTTGGATGGATAGTAGAGGAAATTTGATAGTATTTGGTGATGGAAGAGGAGGAAGTCCGTATTATGAGACTTTTGAAAATTTATTACCTTATTATCGTCAGATAGGAGATAGAGAATCTGAAAAAAAGATGGAAGCAGCTATTCTTATTGGTATTCAAAGTGGTAATTATAGAAGATCGGATGCGTCATGGGAAGGAATATGTACTTATGTAGATGCTTTGAATATTGATGAACCTATAGAACCAGAAAGAGCTTCTTATTCCCCTACACATAGAATGATAATTATGAAAAATGGAGTAGGAAAGAAGCAATTAATGGCTATGTTATATGGTGGCAAAAAAAGGTCTCATTTAGTAGAGAATGGATTGGCTGTACAGTTTTATGGACAAGGTTATGCATTAGCTCCGGATGCTGCAGCTTATGAATCTTATTGGAGTAAAGATTATGCATATCATCAAAAAGCTACTGGCGCGAATACTATTTTACCTGGTTATACTAGTGGAGATATTAAAATTATTGGAATGGAACCAGTATTGGCAGTAGATGAATATATGAAAGAAGATGCACTTACTCCATATTTAAATTTCGCAGATGTTCAGGCGTCTGAAAAGCGCAGGTTAATAGTGATGATGCGTACAAGTAAAGATGCAGGTTATTATGTTGATATGTTTCGTTCGAATCAGAATGAAAATGATTATATAATGCATGGTGTTGGTCTTAATTTAACATTGGAAGATGCTAATGGGAAAACATTGCCTTTGGAAAAAATTGAGAAATTAGATAAAACTTATAGTGCAGGTTATAAATGGTTTGATGATTTTCAAAGAATAAAGATAGCAAATACTTATGTAGCAAAATGGACTTTCCCTAATCAGTTGTATTCAAAACTATGGATGCCTTCTAATACAGAAAGAGAGGTCTATAGTATGACTGCACCTTCATCGACATTTACTCATGGGCTAACTCCAAATGATTGTTGTATTGCCCCACATCGTACCCCAACTCTTTTGGTTAGACAGGATGGCGTAAATGGACAAGAACATCCTTTTGTTGGCGTATATGAGGCTTATAATGGTGACCATGAACTGGTTAAGAGTGTTAGGTCGATGAATGCTGACCATGATGCTATTGCCTTAGAAGTATCTGCTAAAAATGGTCGTAAAGATTATTTTGTAAGTGCTGGAGAGAGTAAAAAATGCAGAGCAGAAGATATAAAATTAAATGGAGTCTTCGCTCAAGTTTCAAAAATTAATGGAAAACTCATATCTCTGTATCTTGGTAATGGTGTACAAGTATCTTGTGGAGATATAACTATAGAATCAGTTGATGGACTTCCTGTGTATGCAGCTGTTTATCAAGAAAATGGAGTGTGGAAGTGTTCTGCTAATTATCCCGTAAAAGTAAAGATAGGGAAAAAATTAGTAAGCTTGAAAGCAGGAAAAGAACTAATGTTATAAATTAAATATTAATCTAATGAATAAACTTTTAAATATTGCAGGCTTTGCGTTGATAAGCATGCATGCGAACGCTGTTGATAATATTACTATCAAACCAGCAGGTAATAATCAACCTAAAAATGTTATTTTTATTTTAAGTGATGACCATAGATATGATTATATGGGATTTTTAGGCACGATTCCGTGGTTGAAGACTCCAAATATGGATTTTATGGCTAAGAATGGAGCATATATACAAAATGCATTTGTAACTACATCATTATCATCACCTAGTAGGGCTTCTATTTTAACGGGACTTTATTCTCATGAACATAAGGTGGTTGATAATATAGCTCCAACTCCAGATAATCTAATATTCTTCCCAGAATATTTACAAAAAGCAGGCTATAAAACAGCTTTCTTTGGTAAATGGCATATGGGTGATACTGGATGGGATCCACAACCTGGATTTAATCATTGGGAGTGTTTAGCAGGACAAGGGACATATTATAATGTTGAAATGAATGTTGATGGAACTCCTGTAAAATATGATTCAACGGCTTATGTTACTGATTTATTGACTAATCATGCTATAGATTTTATTGAAAAAAATAAAAAGAAACCTTTCTTCGTTTATCTTTCACATAAAGCAGTACATGATCCTTTCATCGCTGATAAAGGAGAGAAAGGAATGTATAAAGATGAAGTTATTCCTAAACCAGCTAATTTTTATACTCCATATTACGGAGAGGGGACAGATCCTTCAAAAGATTCTACTGGTCGTCCACGTATTGATGATTGGTATGGTCCTGGCCGTATGCCTGATTGGGTTAAAAGACAGCGTGAGAGTTGGCATGGGGGTAGATTATTCTTATCATGGTCGCTCTACTTATGAAAATGAGTGTCGTAAATATTGTGAAGATATTACTTCTATGGATAGATATATAGGTAAGGTTCTTAAGTATTTGAAAGATACAGGTTTAGATAAAAATACTCTGGTAATTTACATGGGGGATAATGGTTTTCAATGGGGAGAACATGGTTTGATTGATAAACGAAACTTTTATGAAGCATCTGTTCGTGTGCCAATGCTTGCTTATTGCCCGGGAATGATTAAACCTGGGACAGAAGTAAAAGATATTGTTCAAAATATCGATATTGCTCCTACTATTATGGAGGCTTGTAATGTGAAAAAAGCTAAGCAAATGAGAGGCTTCTCATTCTTAAAACAATTACAAGGTAAAAAAGTTAAGAATTGGCGTAAGAAGATTTTCTATGAGTATTATTGGGAATATGATTTTCCACATACCCCAACTATGTTTGGTGTTCGTACAGATCGTTATAAATTAATAAGATATCAAGGAATTTGGGATACTAATGAGCTCTATGATTTGCAGAATGATCCATATGAAATGAATAATTTAATAGCAGATCCAGATCATCAGGATATAGTTCTTGAATTAACTAATGAATTGTATGATTGGTTGGAAGAGACTAATGGAATGAGTATTCCACTTAAAAGAACTATCAAATATCGTATCGGAGACCATCGTAATGCTAATATTTATTAATAATAAGTCGAATGAAGAAAATAAATTATTTTAGATTAATTGTTTTATGTTGTCTTTTATTTTGCTCTACTTTAGTAGTCGGTCAGAATAAAAAAGAGCCTATAAAAGTAGCTTGTATTGGTAATAGTATAACATATGGAGCAAAAATTAAGAATCGATTTCAGAATAGTTATCCTAGTATTTTACAACAAATGTTAGGAGAGGGCTATGATGTTAGAAATTTTGGTGTAAGTGGTTGTACATGCTTACATAAAGGAAATAAACCATATGTAAAGCGTAAAGAATATAAGGAAGCTTTGACTTTTAATCCAGATATTGTTACCATAAAATTGGGTACTAATGATAGTAAAGCTTACAATTGGTGCTTTAAGGATGAATTTAAAGATGACTTAAAATCACTTATTTCTTCTTTTGAATCTCTTCCTTCTCATCCAAAGATATATTTATGTCTACCTGTTCCTGTTATGCGTCCTAATTTCAGGATTCAACAGGATGTTGTGGCAGATGAAGTTGTCCCAATGGTAAAACAAGTAGCCACAGAAAAGAATCTTTCGCAGATAGATTTATATGATGCTTTGCTTCCATTTCCTAAATACTTTGTTGATGGTGTACATCCTAATGCTTTAGGAGCAGAGATTATAGCAGCTACTATTTACAAAAAGTTTATAGGAAAAAAGGCACCTGAATATAATGTAAATCAACCATTCCCTGGAAAAATCTCTAAATGGAATGGTTGTAATCGTTATGATTTTATCACTCGAGGAAGACATGCTATAGTAGTGGAACCTAAAGAAGCAGCTCCTGGACGTCCTTGGATTTGGAGACCTGCATTCTTTGGGGCCTATGCATATGCTGATGAGGCTTTGTTAAAACTTGGATTTCATATCGTGTATTTAGATGTAACACATTCTTATGGTAATCCACAAGCTGTAGTTGATGGCAAGATGTTCTATGATGCTATGGTAATTAACTATAACCTTTCAAAGAAAGTAACGATTGAAGGATTTAGCAGAGGGGGATATTATGCCTTTAATTGGGCTGCCGTATATCCTGAACAAGTAGCTTGTTTATATGTAGATGCTCCTGTTTGTGATATAGTAAGCTGGCCAGGACGCGCGAGAAAGCGTCTTTGGAATAATTTTTTAGATTTATGGAATGTTAAAGATGAAGAAGTTAATCATGATTTTAAAGGAAATGTATTGCAGATTATTCCTAAGTTAGCAGAATATAAAATACCTATTTTAGGTGTATGTGGTGATTCTGACAATACTGTTCCATATAGTGATAACCTAAAGAAAGTAAAAGAAGCTTATGAAAAATTAGGAGGATCTATTGATGTAATCATTAAACCTGGTATTGATCACCATCCTCATAGTTTAAGAGATCCAGAAAAGATAGTTAATTTTATTATTACTCATCAAGACATTGTTCAATAATTAAATATTTAATTAAAATAATATGCAAAAGTTTAGATTATTACTCTTATCTTCATTTTTATTAATGTCAGTCTGTGCATCAGCTAGAACGTGGCATATTTCTAAATCAGGTTCAGATTTAAATGAAGGCACAGAAGCAAAACCCTTTCTAACTATTTCAAAAGGAGCAAGAGTGGCTCTTGCAGGTGATACTGTGTTAATTCATGGTGGAGTTTATCGTGAATGGGTCTCACCAGAAAATAGTGGTTTTAGTAAGTATCGTTGTATAACTTATTTAGCTGCGCCTAATGAAAATGTAGAACTAAAAGGTTCAGAAGTAGTTAAAAACTGGAAACATGTATCAGGAGGTTTATGGACTGTTGATTTATCTAATAAAATGTTTGGCCCTTTTAATCCTTATGATATTCATATTTTTGGAGATTGGTTGCATAATGGTAAAGATCTCCATCTTGGAGAAGTGTATATCGATGGAGTGCCATTGAGTGAAGTTAAGAAGGAGTCTGAATTAAGCAAAGGAGAAGGACATTGGTATGCATTAGCTAAAGATACTAATACTATTATTAAATGTGATTTTGGTAAAAAAAATCCAAATAAAGCGTTAGTCGAAATTAATGTTCGTCCTACATGTTTTTTCCCTCGTACTACAGGAATAAACTATATTACTGTAAAAGGATTACATATTTCGCAAGCTGCTACTCAATGGGCAGCTCCAACAAATGACCAGATAGGTATTATTGGCCCAAATTGGAGTAAAGGATGGATTATAGAAGATTGTGAAATTTCATATTCGAAGTGTGTTGGAGTTTGTCTAGGGAAAAGTCGTGCTAGTGGACATAATATTAATTCTTTGTATGGGAAAAGACATGGATATAACAAACATGGATTTAATAGGGAAATTGAGTCTGTCATGACTGCATTAAGACTTGGTTGGAATAAGGACCAAGTAGGTTCACATATAGTGAGAAATAATAAGATACATGATTGTGGACAAGGTGGAATAGTTGGTCATATGGGTTGTGCTTTTAGTTTAATATCGCATAATGAAATCTATAATATAAATAGTACAAATAATAAAATTACAGGATTTGAAACAGCTGGAATAAAATTCCATGCTGCGATAGATACCCGCATTGATCATAATATAATTGATAATACAATAAGAGGTATCTGGCTTGATTGGCAGGCGCAAGGAACTCAAGTATCAAATAATGTTATAACTAGAAGTGAAGCAGAAGATTTGTATATAGAAGTGTCTCATGGGCCAACTATGGTATATAATAATATATTTCTTTCTCCTTTAGCGGCTACTGTGACAGCACAAGGTATAGCTTTCTTTCATAATTTATTCAAAGGACGAGTCCAAGCTTCTTCTTCTCAATTTCGTTATACTCCTTATCATGAGCCTCATTCGACAGCCGTAAAAGGGTTCTTTAATAATACAGGTGGAGATTTACGTTTCTATCAGAATATCTTTTTGGGGGATGCTCCTACTAAAGGTAGAGGAAAGAATGGTTTGGTAGATTTTGATAAATTCCCTGTTTATTTAGATTCAATTTGTGAGTCTGTTCATAGAACACCAGACATGTTGAAGTTTAGCTTCCCAGTATGGACGGCTAGAAATTTATATTTCAATTTAGCAAAACCCTTTAAGGGAGAAGTTGATGGATATATTAATCCAGATTTAAATCCAAAAGTAAAACTTGAAAAGAAAAAGAATGGTTATTATTTAAAATTTAATCTTTCAAAAGATATTCTGGATAAAGTAAGTACTAGAGTTATAAATACTGATATGTTAGGTATTACTTTTATATCAGAGGCGGAATTTGAGAATGTCGATGGTACGCCATTTATTTTGAAAAAAGATATATTTGATAATTTAAGATCAGAAAACAACCCTGAACCTGGACCATTTGAGACTTATAATGATAATAAAGAATTTTGTATTTGGAAATAAAATTATAGAATATAATATGTTATGAAGAAAAGAATAAATATAAAGGTTATTACCTTAATCTCTTGTAGTATGCTTATGTGGCTTTCATCAATAATGACATCCTCTGCTCAAATACTAGAAAAAAATTGGACTGTAGAAAATGTATCTCCAAAACTACAAATTAACAATAATGGTGATACACTTGATATTATTAATCCAGATGGTTTGACTCTATGGTATAACAAACCAATAAAAGGCAATTATGAAATAAGTTATCGCGTGAAAATGATTATGAAAGGAGGGGTATATGATAGATTAAGTGATTTAAACTGTTTCTGGGGTGCTAAAGATACTCATAATCCAGATAATTTATTCGCACGTAGTAAATGGCGTCATGGAGTTTTTACAAATTATAACACATTAACTTTATTCTATGTGGGTTTTGGAGGTAATAATAATAAAACTACTCGTTACCGTAAATATCATGGTAGATATTATGGAATAGATGAAACAAAAATCCGTCCATTATTACAAGAGTTATCTGACACAGATCATTTGTTAAAACCTAATGTCTGGTATGAGATTAAAATAAAAGTAAAGGGTAGAAATACTACATACTCTGTTAATGGTGAACAATTTTTTAAAGATAAAATCAAAAAAGGAGAAGGTGATGGATATTTCGGTCTCCGTTTATTGAAAAACCATGTTTTATTTACAGATTTTAAAATTTCTTCAATTAAGTAAGTTATGTCATATAAATTTCTTGGTAATTTAATCATATTGTCCACCTGCTGTTTTCATCTTTTCGCTCAGGGACCAAATCAAGTTACTCAAAATCAAATCACATATCCTTCAAATACCTATTTAATGGATAATGTAGATAATTATATTTATAATCAAACTATGATGCGAAGATGGAAACCTTATGATGATTTCGTTCGCATTTCATGTAGTGTAACTTCTCTGAAGGCTCAATCAGGAAAAAGAACTATTATAAATAAACCTGTGAATGGTGATACTCTTAGAGTAGATCTTATTAATGTAGAAAATATAGACACTGTGCAAACAGTGTATTCAATAATTAAAACTGGAGAGCCATATAAAGGTGATAAAGCAATAAATGTACAGTTTTTAGGAGATAGCTTTACATCTGGAGTCTATTTTCGTGATGCATTTATTGATTCTGGTTATGTGCCAAATGTTAATCTAATAGGAACTAGATCTATTTCTGAAGCTCCAGGACAAGCTCATGAAGGCAGAGGTGGCTGGTCTGTATATAAATATTTTTCTAATGATACATCAGACCCTTATTTTTATAATCCATATTGGCAACCAAAAGGTAAATATAGATATTGGGGAAGTACTAAATTTTGGCAGAACTGCTATTATGTTAAAACACATAAAAATATTAAGGAATTTGATATTAAATACTTCTGTAGCCATTATGATTTAACTTTTTATAGTCAAGAAGGTAAACGATTAAAGCCTAAAAAAAATGATTTAATGTGGGATAGTGATATAAAGTCTTACATTAGATGGAATGGCCACAAGTGGGAGAAATTCAAGGGTGATAGCCTTAATTGGAGTTTTAATTATAAAAAGTATCTTGATATGCAGGAATTGAAAAAGCCTGAATTTCTTATATTTATGTTTGGATTGAACGATTTCAGAGATGGAAATCTACATCCAAATTTTGATTTATGGGATAGAGAAGTTAAGGAAATGATTCAGTCATATAAACAAGCAGTCCCTAATGGGAAATTTGTCATTTGTACTCCACCTACTAGTTGTGGTGTTCTTAATAATCAAAGAATGCAGTTTACAATTAGACAGAATGCTATAATGTGGGAAGTAAGAAAACATATAATCGAAACATTTGATAATATAGAAAATCAAGGAGTTTATATTGTAGATGCTTGTGCAACAATAGATAATGAACATGGTTTTAAAGAACAAGGAGGAATGCAATATGGAAATCCTCATCCATATCCTAATTATCCAAAACTTGGTGTCCCAATAGCAGCCTTTGTACAATATTATAGAAATAAATAATAGCTGCTTAGCTGCTTCAAATTTAATATAACTTTTAATTCAAAATAATTTTAAAATTCTATATATGAAACGTGTATTTTTTATTTTTCTCCTGATTACTACTATAATAGGAAATCTATCTGCTCAAGTAATGGTATCAACTACTGCTAAAGATAGATGGCAAGTCAAAAAAATTAAACCTATTAAGAATACTCAAGCTAATGTAGATTTAACTATAAATAGTAATAATCTATTGCAAGAAGTCTCTGGATTTGGAGGTGCTTTTAACGAGCTAGGATGGGATGCTTTACAATCTGTTTCTCAAAAACAAAGAGATGAAATATTCAATAATCTATATTCAAAAGATGGTTGTGCTTTTAGTATTTCACGAACTCCTATTGGTTCTAGTGATTACTCTTTCGCATATTATTCTTATGATGATGTTAAAGATGACTATACAATGCGTAATTTTAGTATTGCTCGTGACAGGTATATTACTATTCCTTATATTAAAGAAGCATTGAAACGACGTCCTGATCTTAAAATTTGGGCTAGTCCATGGTCTCCACCAGCATGGATGAAGATTAATGAACATTATTCTTTGAGAAGTTTAGGAACTACAAATGGAGAAGGTCACAATAAATTAGACCCTAGAAAAGAACTTGCTTCTAATACAGCGACAGCATTTAATATGATGACTGGATATCTTCAGGCTTATGCTCTATATTTTTCAAAATATGTACAAGCTTATAAAGAAAATGGAGTAAATATAGATATGGTTATGCCACAGAATGAAATAGCATATAGACCAGCATGGCCTTGCTGTACATGGAGACCTGAGGATTTAGCTATTTTCGTTGGTGAATATTTAGGCCCACAATTTGAAAAAGATAGTATAAATACTCAAATATGGTTAGGTACTATTAATTATTCGCATCCTGAGTATATCAGAACTTTTCTTAAACAAAAAAATATTGATAAATATGTGAAAGGTATTGGTGTACAATGGTCAGGAATGAAAGCTCTACCAGTAATTCACAAAGAATATCCTAATTACCGTTATATGCAGACAGAAAATCAATGTGGCGATGGTGAAAATAACTGGACCTCATTGGAAAAAAGCTGGAACTCGATGGTACATTGTTTTAATAATGGTGTTAATTCTTATATGTATTGGAATATGGTTCTTGACCAAACAGGAAAAAGTGCATGGGGATGGCCACAAAATTCACTTGTTATTATTAATAGAGACTCAAAAGAAGTAAAATATACTGATGAATTTTATCTAATGAAACACTTTTCACATTTTCTTCAACCTGGTAGCTATTTATTGAAAGTAGCACATGGAGAGAATTATCTTGTATTTAAAAATGCAGAAGGTAAAGTTATAGTGGAGATATATAATAATGAGAATAATGAAAAAGATTTTAACATTAATGTAGATGGTAAAATTTACAATATCACATTAAAAGCTAAATCTATTAATACAGTATGTATCTAATTTTAAAGGACAATGAAAAATAAAAAAATATTGACTTTTTGGGCTCTAACTGTAATAATGGCCTATTTAGGAATACAAACAGTAAGAGCACAAGACAAATTTAATATTGACACATATCTAAATCTTGGGGATCATAATAGTATTTATCCCACAGATGCCCAATTAAAGATGTTGTCTCCATTCGTGCCAGATAAAACTTATCATATAGCGCCCTCTATTTATGATCGTTCATATTGGCATGAATTTGCCTCATCTAAAGTAGGGGAAAAGTATTATAAGGAAGCTTTAGAACTAAAAGATAAAGAACCTGAAATACCTATCAGTGATGAAATATATAGGAGGGCTAATAAGGAGGGGAATCGTCAGATTTATAAACCTCGTTATTATCGTACTATGGATAGACTGGAGCATTTTATATTAGCAGAATGCATTGAAAATAAAGGACAGTTTATACCTCAAATAGAAACATATTGTACGGCAATAATGAAGATGAAGTCATGGATGCATCCAAACCATGATGATGCACAGAATAGCGTATTAGAAGGGAAACGTGTAGCTATTGATTTAGGAGCTCGTAAATTTGGGTCAGTGCTATCCCTAGCTAATGTGTTATTAGAAAATAAATTGCCTGAAAATTTAAAAAACCAAATTCTACAAGAAACAACTCGTCGTATTACTGACTCATATATGAAATCAACTCGAGGAGAAGATAATATAGGTAATAAATGGATTCGTTCTACAAGTAACTGGAATGCAGTTTGTACTAGTGGTAGTCTGTTTACGATATTAACTATGACGAAAAATCGTGAAGTGCGAACTGAAGCTATAGGATGTGCTCTTAATAGTATGGAATTCTATCTTTCCGGTTTTGGTAAAGATGGTTATTGCTCTGAAGGAGCTGGTTATTGGGGATATGGATTCGGACATTATTTATACTTAGCACAAATGTTAAAGGACTATACTCAAGGTTCTATAGATCTCTTTACATTCAATTGTTCAGAAAAGTTAAAAAATGTTGGTAATTTCTTATTCAACTTTCAAGTTCATCCAGGGATGTATCCTCCTTTCTCAGATGGGGTGACTCATATATCAGATAAATCGGATAATTTTGCTGCTTTATTATCTGCTAAATATTATGGTTATAGTAAACCAAAACAATTTATTTCAGATGAGGCTGTAGAAAGAATAATGGCATGGCCTCTAGTTGAGGAATATGTAGGAAGTGAAGAAAATAAAACATTACCAAACTATACGTATTTTGATGATTTCGGAATCATAATTTCAAGAGGTAAAGAATCAATGCCTTTTTCTATTGCTATTAAAGGTGGACATAATGCAGAAAACCACAATCATAGCGATGTTGGTAGCTATGTTATATATTTATCAGAGGATTTAGTGGCAGGAGATATAGGAGCACCTTCATATACTGCTGGAGCATTTTCACCAAAGAATCCTGCTCGTAGTTCCTGGGGACATCCAGTACCATTGATTGATGGAAAATTGCAGAGTAATGGTAAGCATTTTAGCGCCAAAGTAGTTCGAACTTCTTTTAAACGTAATAAAGACATAGCAGTATTAGATATAAAAGGAGCGTATGATGTTGATGGTTTAACAGAACTGATTCGTACGATGGAGAATAATAAAAAAGGAAAAGGAGAAATATCTATTACTGATGAATTTAAATCCGATAAGGCTTTGTCTTTTGGAACAGCTATAATGGTAAATGTAGATTATAAAATTCAGGGCAATACTGTTCTATTAACATCTGATCACCACATTGTTAAAGTTGTAGTAACTTCAAATAATAATAAAGTAATTCTTAAAGGAGAATCTGTTCCAGTGAAACATTTACGGAGTGGAAGACCATCTTCAAGAATAGGAGTTAACTTTGAAAAACCATTAAAATCAGGAGCTATTACAGTTACTTATATTCCTATAAAATAAAAATATTCAATATATAATGAAAAAGATAAAGTTAGTTCTACTTAGTTTATTTATTACTTTTAATGTTTTCGCAGGACAGGTTGATACTATCTTCGTACATAGTAATTCTATGGATAAAGATATTAAAGTAGTGGTTATTACTCCTAATCAAAATAAAGCTGCAATAAATATACAATATCCCGTTGTATATATGTTACATGGAGCTTTTGGAGATAGCAAACAGTGGTTGCGTGTAAAACCTAATCTACCTGAGTTAGCGGATGAATTCGGAATGATATTCGTAACTCCAGATGCTTTAAATTCTTGGTATTTAGATAGTCCTGTAAACCCAAATTATAGATATGAAACTTTCGTTTCTTCTGAACTTATGAATTATATAGATAGTCATTATAATACTATTTCAGATAGAAAAGGACGAGGTATTACAGGCCTTAGTATGGGTGGTCATGGTGCACTTTACTTAGCTATGCGTCATAAAGAGAAATATGGAGTCGTATGTAGTATGAGTGGTGGAGTGGATTTTCGACCTTTTAATAAAAAATGGGGCCTAACTGATATCTTGGGCGATATAGAGCAGAGCAAAATGAATTGGGATGATAATGTAGTCATTAATCAAATAGATAATATAAAGAATGGCGATTTAAGTATTGAATTCGATTGTGGAGAATCTGACTTTTTTATAAATGTAAATAAAAATTTACATAAAAGTTTATTAGAAAAAGGAATTGATCATGATTTCTGTACTCGTCCTGGAGCCCATAATAATAAATATTGGGCTAATTCTATAGATTATCAACTTGTCTTTCTTAAGAAGTTCTTCAAAAAAAACCATGTATTATAAAATATATTAAATATGAAATTTAAGCAAATCGTATTATTAGTTTCTTTATCTTTATTTTTATTGCCAGTTCAGGCTAAAACGAATAACAAAGATTTAAACAAATTAAAGTCTAAAACAGAGGTTTATCTAAATAAGGTGAAAGCCCAGCCTGATTGGTTGTATTCAAGATTACAAATGAATTGGGAAACTAAAGCGACTGAAGTTTATATATTGGGAGAATATTTTGATCATGTGGGTGGAGATAAAGCTCCAGTCCCAACTGTTAAATATAATGGATCTCGTAATACTGCGACAAATTATAAGAGTCCTAAATTAGAAGATATTATCCCTTATGATGATGATATCCAAAGTAATGTTACTTATATAAATAAACAGTCAGGTAAAATGGAAAAGGTTCATCCTTCCAAGACAGGTCGCATTATTACTGGAATTAATAAAAGAATTTTAGGTATCGCTTGTGATGCTTCACGAATATATGCAGAAACAGGAGATAAAGAATATGCAGATATGGCATTTCATGTTTTTGATACATTTATGAAAGGAATCTATTATCGTAATATGCCTCATGATTTAAATAATGGTCATCAACAAACTTTATGTGGGTTAACTACCTTCCAGGTTATTCATGAACAAGAACTTAATTCTTTGACTGTTATATATAAATTATTGTATAAATATATTCAGAAAGATTATGATATATATGAAACGGCCTTTAAGAAATGGGCAGATGTTATTATTGCGAATGGAGTGCCTCATAATAATTGGAATCTTTTTCAAGCTGAGTATATTGCTAAAATAGCACTTTTGTTAAATGATGATAAAGATTATAGTGACTTAAAAGGTAGGCAATATTATCTTGATTATATTATGAATCAGAATAGTATTCGTCAGTGGAGTATGAAAAAATTGGCTAGATTCGGTTTTAATAAGGATACTCACATATGGTATGAATCACCAGGTTATAGTAATGGTGTAGTAGGGGATTTCGCAGATATGGCTAATGAATTAGATCAAGAAGCAAATATTGATATGTTTAAGGAAATTCCTGATATTTTACCTAGTATAAAGGCTTCTGCTCAGTATTTATTCCCTAATAGAATGATTTGTGGCTTTGGCGATTCTCATCCATGGTATATGGATACAAAAGGTGTTGACAATGTATTAAAATATGCTCGACGTAATCACAATAAAAAACTAGAAGAAGAATTCCAATATTTTAGAGATGCCATAATGCCCAATGCGAAAAAAGAAGTAATTGAGAAATTTGTTTCGCCTTCATTTTATTCTCCTAATGTTTCCTGGTTAGTTCAACGTACAGGTATGGATAAACAACATGATTTAATGATATCTTTAAATGGAAGTTTAGGTAATCATCAACATGCTAATGGTATATCAATGGAATTATATGGAAAAGGATGGGTATTAGGGCCTGATGGGGGAATAGGCAGCCATTTATATAGCGGTTTAGACTATTCTGAATATTACTCCCAGTTTCCAGCTCACAATACAGTATGTGTTGATGGAGTGTCAAGCTATCCAGTCATGATGTCAAATCATGCTTTTCAAGTAAAAGCTCGTTATCCTAAAACTAATAAGATAGGCGATTTTGTACCAGTTACTTTCAGTCAGGTTTATTTCTTAGAACCAGAAACTCAGTCAGACCAGCTGCGTACTAATGGCATCGTTAAGATATCTAATAAAGGTGGTTATTATGTTGACATCTTTCGTAGTAGGAAACAAGCTGGTGGAGACAAAACTCATGATTACTTCTATCATAGTATGGGGCAATATCTTAAGTTAGTAGCTACAGATGAGTCCGTGCTAAATCTTAAACCAACCCAAGAATTAGCTTTTGCAGGTGGACATCTATATGCTTACTCTTATATATATAATAAAAAAAGTGTCAAGACAGATAAAAATATTAAGGCTACTTTTATTATGGAAAGTAATGAAGGTCGTACTATTACCATGAATATGTGGATGAAAGGCGAACAGAATAGAAAAATATTCAGTGCACTTTCTCCTGTTAATTTGGAATATGATAGAATGAAGAACAAACCTTATGATATTGCAAAGCAAGCTGTTCCTACTTTTATCGCTCGTCAATATGGTGAAGCATGGGATCATCCTTTTGTAGCTATTTATGAACCCAGTGATAGTAATGAACCATCACAAATAGAATCTGTAGAGTACTTTACGCCTAATAGTAATAGTAAAAGTGTCGTCGGAATTATTGTAAGATTAAAATCTGGTCGTATAGACTATATATTTAGTGCAGCGAGCCCGTCAGATATGAGTTATAAAGGAATGCGTGTTAATGGCATTTATGGGGTATATAGTGATGGAAAAAAATTGATAGAAAACTAAGCGACTTCTTATAAATTAGTCTTTTTAGATGTATTGTAATATGTAGATTTCATCTGAAATTAAGTTTTAGTTAAGTATAACTACCTTTTTAGTCGTATTTATATTATTTAACAAATAATTTAGTTATGTACAGATTGATAATTTTCATATTAGGTAGTGTTTTATTTATGTCGCCTATTAAAAATGATGATTTTTCCGTTAATAAGGAATTAAAATATTGTAATGAACAAGTGAAAAAAGCACTTGTCGAGTTACAAAAAGAAGATGGATCTTTTGATTATTCGATGGTACCACGAAATATCCTTAAAGGAGATAAGCAGCAAGGTTGGAATTGCCAGAAGGCAGAGGCAAAATATTGGTGTTCTGGATTTTGGCCTGGAATTCTTTGGATGGACTATGCAAATACAGGAGATGAGAAGATACGTCAGATGGCAGAGGGATACACTGAATCTTTACATAACATTGCCTTTCAACCTGTTTATGATCATGATATTGGGTTTCTGCTTTTTTCATCATATGGTAAAGGTTATCAATTAACTCATAATAAAGAATATAAAAAAGTTATCTTAGCTGCTGCTGATTCATTAGCTACTCTTTTCAATCCAATAGTAGGGACTATAATGAGTTGGCCACGTGAGGTAGATAATCGCCATTGGCCACATAACACTATTATAGATAATATGATTAATCTTGATTTAATGTTCTGGGCTGCGCAGAATGGGGGTAATAAGTTACTTTATGATGTAGCTGTAACACATGCTATGACTACTATGAAGAATCATTTTCGTCCAGATGGATCATGCTATCATGTAGCTGTATATGACACTCTGGATGGCCATTTTATTAAAGGGGTAACACATCAGGGTTATGCAGATAATTCGATGTGGGCTCGCGGACAAGCATGGGCTATTTACGGTTATACTATTGTTTATAGATATACTGGTAAAGAAGTATTTCTTGATTTTGCACAAAAGGCTACAGATGTTTATCTACGTCGTTTAGGCAATACGGATTTAATTCCTAAGTGGGATTTTGATGATCCTAGTACTACAGCTTCTAAGGATGCTAGTGCAGCTTGTGTAGTAGCTGATGCTTTGTTGGAACTGCAAGGTTATGTGGGAGGTAAAAAGGGCGAGCGATATAAAGACCTTGCAATTAATATGCTTAGACAATTGAGTACTGAAGAATACCAGAGTCGAGATAAAAATGTTTCCTTTTTAATGCATTCTACTGGTAATCATCCATCAAATTCTGAAATTGATGCTAGTATAATCTATGCTGATTATTTTTATTTAGAAGCATTACTTAGAGCTAAGAATCTCAAAATTGATTAGTAAAGTTTTCTGGAAGTAGCCTACTAATATTTTTACAATTTGAAATATTATCTTGTACATAACTAAAGTACTTAAAATAAAGGCTGTTTTAAGTATCAAATAATTATTCTGAACTTTAAAATTAAGCATCGTAAATATCTGATTTACAATTAAGTAAATGTTAATTTATGCATAAAAATTGATAGGAATTTATCTCTTGTCTATATGATTGCGTATTAGTTGGTTTTTATTCAATTTTATACTGTTAATTTATTTAAAACTTAACCATTTAATGAATAAAAATAACTTATTAATCAGCCGCTTATTCGTGGATCTGCATGAAAATGTATGTGGATATATTAATGCTTGCATCAAAGATGAAGATGATGCGAAAGATCTAACTCAGGACGTTTTCTTACGTCTTATGAATTCCGATATAATTAGCGAAGAAACTGTAAAGAGTTTCATCTTTACTATTGCTCGTAATATAGTAATAGACTATATTCGACACAAAAGATTACACAATGTATATATGTCTTATGTAACAGATATGACATCTTGTACCATATCTAATACAATGGATGAAGTATCAGCTAATGATATTCAAACTATAGAGATTAAACAACTAGGTCGTTTACCTAAACAACGTCGTAAAGTTTATGAATTGAGTAGATTTGAAGATAAAACATCTGAAGAGATAGCATCTGTGATGAGTTTGAGTAAAAGAACTGTCGAAAATCATCTTTTTACTGCCAGGAAAGAGATCAGACATTATATGGCAGCATTTAAATAAATATTTCAAATTCTATTGAGTATTTTTTTTATATCTAAACGTATACTGTCATATATCAACAATTTTGATATAAATTTACAACGATATTAACAAATTTTTTTAATTAAAGCTTATGAAAAATCATATTCTAAATTTATCTTTAAGACGTGCAGTTTTTCTGATAATTACTGGACTAGTATTAAATGTAGCTTTTCCTAAAATTTCTTATGCAGAGACCAATACTTTGGCAACTCAACAAAATAACGAAATAAAAGGAACGGTTATAGATGCTAGTGGAGAACCAATCATTGGTGCTACTATAAAGGTTAAAGGAACCAATAACATAGCTATCTCTGATATAAATGGTCAATTTACAATTCCTAATGCCAATGGTAAAATTTTGGTGATTTCCTATGTCGGAGAAGAAACTGTCGAGGTAAAGGCAGTAGATGGCGTCAAGGTAGTTATGAAAAATAATATTCTTGAACAAGCAGTTGTAGTTGGTTATGGTACACAGAAGAAAGCCACTCTTACAGGTTCTGTAGGTATGGTATCTGGTGATGAGGCTCTAAAGGCTCGTGCTAGTTCAAATGTTGGAACAGCTCTACAAGGTGCTATACCGGGCTTAACTATCACTCGTTCATCTTCACGTCCTACTGATAATCCTAAAATCTCTATTCGAGGTGGTATTTCTGTCAATAATGCTTCACCTCTTATTCTTATAGATGGTGTAGATGCTGCTTCTTGGGAACTTAACCAATTGAATCCTGCAGATATTGAGAATATATCTGTATTGAAAGATGCAGCTGCTTCTATTTATGGTGCACGTGCTGCAGGAGGAGTAATATTAGTCACAACGAAACGTGCTAAGTCAGGAAAAACTACTGTTACCTATAATAGTTCTGTAACTTCTAATTTTCAAGGAAGAGATTATCCTGCTGCTAATGGTTCAGAATGGGCTCAGTTGATGTTAATGGTTGATTCTAGTGATTCTAGTCATCCAAACGGGGCATCATCTCTTTGGCCTATTATGGGATTCTCGACATCTGAGTATGAGAGGATTAGAAATAATGAGGCCTTCGATTGGGAGAATAATGGTATTACATATCGTATTGATCCTTTAAATGCTAATCAAGTTGATTTAGTTTATGGTAATACATGGGGTACGAGTCAGAATATCAGTATTCAATCAGGAAATGAAAATATGAAAAGTTTAACATCTTTTGGTTATAGTAGTGATCGTTCTTTAGTAGATGTAACTTTCGATGGTCAGAAAAAATATAACTTCCGTAATAATACTGATTATAATCTAGGAGACTTTATTAAGATTCAAACTGGAGTGAGTTATAATACTACAAAAGTAGATACACCTACTTATGGTATTGGTTATGGATTACAAGATTTCTGGATATTTCCTCTTTATACAGAAAGTGGAGACAGGTATTATGATAACTTCGGAGGAAATAATGTACTTGCTAATTTAGATGATGGTGGTAAAACCATTAACAATCAATATATGTTAAGATTGAATGGTAAAATTAGTGTAGATTTGAGTTGGATTAGTCCAGCATTAAAAGGCTTGAGTAATTATGCTAAAGGAAGTATGAGACAATATAATTCTAATAAGAAACAACAAGGTCATCAAGTTCAGATGTATGATTATTATACTGATGAGGTTACTAATAATGCTAGAACTAGCTCTAGAGCTAAAATGGAGGATATGACTGAATCTAATACACGTTCTCTTTATCAAATATATGAGTTTTTCTTAAATTATCAACGAGATTTTGGTAAACACCATGTAACAGCTTTATTTGGTAATACTAATGAACTTCGTGATAATTATTCTACATCAATGTATCGCAGTAATGGCACAAGTTATGTTTCAGGATCAGATTTGAATTTATATGACCCTACTACTGATAAAATTAAGAGTAGTAGTGCTTATAAATGGTCTTATGTTTCTTTGGTAAGTCGTGTTAATTATGACTATGCAGGTAAATATTTAGTTGAAGGGACCTGGCGTCATGATGGAAGTTCTAGATTAGTAAAGAAAAATCGTTGGGATGATTTCTTCGGTTTTAGTGCTGGTTGGAGAATATCAGAAGAAAATTTCTTGAAAAATATTGATTGGTTAAGTAATTTGAAATTACGTGGCAGTTGGGGTCAGTCAGGTAATGTAGCATCTATTGGTAATTATGAAGCTTATCCAACTATTGGTTCATCTACAACAGTGTATGGTGGTGCTTTTTATCCAAGATCTTGGATCTCAGGTATTACAGATGATACTCGTACATGGGAACGTGTTATTTCTACTAATGTAGGTGCTGATTTCGGTTTCTTTAGAGGTAGATTAAATGGTAGTTTTGATTATTTTTGGCGTAAAAATGATGGTATGTTAATTAACATTACCTATCCTTCTACATATGGAGGAAAAGCTCCTTCTACTAATTCAGGTATTTATAAAACTCATGGATTTGAATTTAGTATTAAATGGAATGATCAGATAGGTGATGATTTTAGTTATCATGCAGCTTTCACTATTTCTAATGCTAAGACAGAAGTAACTTCTTATGCCGGAAAAACATCTATTAAGAATGGTGTTAATTCTATTATAGAAGGGAAACCTTTACATTCTCTTTATGTATTTAAGAGTGATGGATTATTCCAGAGTCAAGAAGAAGTTGATGCTTATTATGCTCAGATGAATGGTAATGTTTCTGGCTCTTATTTAACTGGAGTTAAACAAGGAACGACTAATGAGTTAACTCCCGGTAGTGTTCGTAGAGTTGACTTAAATGGTGATAATGATATTACAAATGCCGATTTGGAATATTATGGAGATACTGATCCTCATTATTCAATGTCTATTAATTTAGGAGCTGAATATAAAGGTTTTGATTTTTCAGTATTCTTCCAAGGTGTAGGTCAACAATATAATGTACGTAGTGGTAGTATGGGTTGTGCTTTCTGGAGAGGATGGACTAATACAAGTAGTTTCTGGATAGATAATACTTGGTTCGAAGGAAATGAATATCAAGAAGCTAATACAAGTGCTAAATTTCCAGTAGCTTCTAGAAATGGTAGCAGAAACAATTGGAATTATAAACAATATAATAGCTTAAATGTAGTTAATTCTTGGTATTTACGTTGTAAACAAATACAATTAGGATATACAATGCCAAAATCAGTTCTTTCTAAAACACCATTCCAAAAAGTTCGTGTATGGATATCTGGATCTGACTTATTTGATATATCTAATGTAGCAGATGGACGTGATCCTGAGGCATTACAAACTTCTGGATCATTTAGTGGTGTTGACGTTTATCCTAGTTCAGTTTCTTTAGGACTTGATATAACTTTTTAATTGAGTAAAATAATCAATGATAATATTAAAAAATAAATACATGAAAACTCATAAATATATTATTGCAGCTTCAATAATAGCTTTACTTTCATTTTCTAGTTGTACTGATTGGTTAAATCAAACACCAATTTCAAGTGTAACAACTGGTTCATATTTCAATCAAGCTTCAGATTTTGAAGCAGCTGCTAACAATCTTTATGCAAATCTATATGGATTTAAAATTGGGTTCCATCCTGCTTTTGATCCAGGTAGTGATTTGATGAAAGCTACTGAAGAAGAACTTTCAGGTACTAATAGTGTACCTAATAGTGATGGTTTTTATTCAAAACCTTATAGTTATTTGCGTACTGTTAATAATTTGCTAGAACAAGCAGAAAGTTATAAAGGAGAAGGAGATATTTCTAATTCAGTAGGTTCTGCTTATTTCTTCCGTGCATGGTGGCATTTTTTCTTACTTAAAAGATTTGGTGGAGTTACTTTAGCTTTGTCTGTTCCTAATACTCAGTCAGATATAGTTTGGGGTCCACGAAATTCTCGTTATGAAGTAATAAATTCTATTCTATCAGATCTTGATCAAGCTGCGAATCTAGTTAGCGCGACTAAATTTTCTACTGGTAATAACGGTAGTTTGACTATAGAAGCTGTTCATGCATTTAAGGCTAGAGTAGCACTTTTTGAAGGCACATGGGAAAAATATAATGGAAGAGGTAGCGCAGATCCAACTAATGGAGATGGAGTCGAATCAGGTGCAGGCCTAGCTATTCCTGATGATTATCCATC
>JBAYDV010000015.1:0-29749 GCA_041668045.1 Bacteroidales bacterium
ACGAATTGCCTGACTTTATCTGCTGATGCGTGATATGTCAATATGGATATTAAAGAAGATGCTAGATATCCTATCATTATTCCTATAATTAGCAGCATTACATTGCTTTTTACTTTGCTGGCGAAGAATAAAATTATCAAAAGTATTATACTTGCACCTATTAGTGCCGCTAATATTGTCGAAATATATCCTCCTAAACCTATGCTTGATGCTGATCCTCCAAATGTACCGACAGCTAGCATCAGGAGTGCTACTCCAAGATTAGCCCCATCGCTTATACCTAATATAGAAGGCCCAGCTAAAGGATTTTTAAATAATGTTTGAAGCATTAAGCCACTGACTGCCAGAGATGATCCAGCTAATAAAGCCGTACATGCTTGTGGAAGACGTGATTCCATTATTATGAAATTCCATGATGCTTTGACACTCTCTGTATCACCTGATATAATCTTTAATACTGATTTAAAAGGTATTGATACTGAGCCCAGAAAAAGATTCATAAGGAATAATAGAATCAATGTTAAAGAAAAAACTATGTATATTTTTAGATGATTTTTCACTCGGTAAAGTTAATAAATATTTAAAACTTTCATATATTTGCATCTATGAAAAGAACCTTACTTATTACACTTTCGATTTTTCTTCTTTCTTCATTTTATTCACTTGTGCAAGCAAGAGAAAGTGTGCATAAAGAATATTTATCCAAAATAATCATTAACCTAGATGAATACCTTTCTCCACAAGCAGATGTTAAAGAAGATTTAAATATTAAGACAGCGTTAATATACAATACCAGGATAGTTGTAAATTTCAATAATGCATTATCGAGATATCCTCTCAGAGATAGTACTGTAAAAAGAATCTACTCAATAGTAAAAGATGCATTGCCTAGCATATATAGAAATAAGAAAATAGAGATTTACACTGCTGGTTATTTATTAGAAAATCTTTCTTCTCCTTTTTATTCTAAAAGAGTAGAAAGTGGAAGATCTAATATTCATGATATATCCAAACCTTGGGTAGTTAAAAATACTTTACCCTATAAGATAACTAAAGGATTACAAAATAGGAATATAGCTTTATGGCAGAGTCATGGACGTTATTATGAACAAAGCCTGGCACGATGGGAATGGCAGAGAGCTACTATTATGGAAACAGTAGAAGATTTATATACTCAAGGCTATGTTCTGCCTTATCTAGTTCCTATGTTGGAAAATGCTGGTGCATATGTCGTTCTTCCACGTGAGAGGAGCCTAAATAAAATAGAAATTATAGTTGACAATGATAAGAATGTCTCTCCTTTTAAAGGTGAATATCAAGAACTTGGTAAAGGTCAATGGAAAACTCAATCAACTTCTTCTAATAAAACTGGCTTCGCTAATTTAAAACCATATTACGAAGACGGAGAAAATCCTTTTACCTTAGGTACAGCGAGATATATAGAAACTACTAATAAACAAAAAAATGCCTCTTTCGTAAAATGGCATCCTAAAGTACCAAAAGATGGAGAATATGCTGTATGTGTTTCATACATATCTACTCCAAATAGTAACGAAAGAACAAGATATACAGTCATTCATAGTGGTGGATCTACTGATTTTATGGTCAATCAACGTATTGGAGGTGGCACATGGGTATATTTAGGAACGTTTAAATTTAATAAAGATAGTGACACCCAATTTGTTATAATGAGTAATTACTCTAATAAAAAATCTCCAACTATAGTATCTGCTGATGCAGTAAAATTCGGAGGAGGTATGGGAAATATCGCCAGAAAGCCTTCAGACAAATATATTAGAAATCTTCCTAAAGGATTCTATTATAAAAGTGAGACTAGTGGCTATCCTAGATTTACAGAAGGAGCTAGATACTGGCTGCAGTGGGCTGGATTTGATAAAAAGGTATATAGTAATCAGGATGACGATGATACTAATAACGACTATATAGATGATTATAAAAGTAGAGCACATTGGGTTAATTCATTAATCAATGACTATAAGGTTCCGATAGAAATGTCTCTAGCCTTTCATTCAGATGCTGGCACTACCCTTTCAGATTCAATTATAGGAACATTAGCATTATATACTAGTAATTCTGAGGGCAATAAGACTTATCCAAATCGAGAATCTCGTCTTGTATCACGAGAATTAGCAGATTTAGTACAGACACAAGTAGTAAATGATATTCGTAGATCTTTTGAGCCTGAATGGAACAGACGAGAGCTAGCAGATAAACAATATTATGAGACACGCGTTCCTGAAGTTCCTTCTATGATTCTAGAATCTCTATCTCATCAAAATTTCGCTGATATGCGTTATGGATTAGATCCTACTTTTCATTTCGTAATGAGTCGAGCTGTATATAAAGGTATTTTAAGATTTGTCAGTGAAAGAAAAGGCTTAAGATACGTCGTTCAGCCTCTCCCACCACATGCACTTACATCTCGTTTATATACTGATAAAGATGGAAAACTTAAGGTTAAGTTACATTGGCGCTCGACTATTGATTCTCTCGAGCCAAGTGCAAAAGCTGAGAAGTTTATCGTTTATCGCAGAATTAATGGGAAAGAGACAGATTTTGATAAGGGACACATAGTCTATGGCAATGATTTTACAGCTACCGTAGTTCCTGGTCATTTATACAGCTACCGAGTAGCTGCTATTAATGACGGCGGAATATCGTTTCCTTCAGAAACGATTACTGTCGGTGCGACAAGAAAAGATGCATCTAGAAAAAAAACCGTCTTAATAGTAAATAATTTCGATAGAATATCTGGTCCTGAGTCTTTCTGTGATAGTGATTCTACGAGTGCTGGATTTGCAAATAATATTGATGGAGGAGTCCCTTATATAAAAGATATCTCATATATAGGTAATCAATATGAATTTAATCGACAAATTCCATGGCTAGATGATGATAATCCAGGATATGGAGCTTCTTACCAAAATTATGATACTGTTCTCGTAGCTGGTAATACTTTTGATTTTACTACTATTCATGGTCAAGCTATATTAAATAGTGGGTATAATTTTGTTTCTTGTAGCAGGTCTGCTGTATTAAATTCAGATGTAAAGTTGAGTTCTTATCCTATTGTTGATTTTATTATGGGAAAAGAAAAGTCTATAAGAATCAACGTTAAAGATTCTTCTAATGTACGTTTTCAAGTCTTTCCAGAGGCTCTTAAAAAACAGATAACAAGCTATCTTAAAAATGGAGGCAGTGCATTGATTTCTGGTTCATATATAGCTACAGATTTATGGGATCAGAGTGATTCTAATAACGATAATATTTATTTTGCTGAAAATATTTTAAAAATAAAATGGATGACTAATAAAGCTAGCAATGGCGGCTTCATAAAATCCACTCAGAATCCTTTCTTTCCTTCGGCTAAGTATTCTTTCTTCTCTATACCTAATAGTATTCGCTATTGTGTAGAATCACCTGATGGTTTAACGCCAGCTTCATCTAAAGCTTGGACTATTTTTAGATATTCTGATACTAATATCTCCGCTGGCGTAGCTTATTCTGGTAACGATTATAAGGTTATTTCTTTAGGTTTTCCTATTGAGACTCTTACTTCTCAAAGTCAAATTGATTCTTTAATGAAAGATTGTTTATCATTCTTAAAATAATAACGATGCAGTTCATTTTGTCATAAATGACAAAATGGCACATTTCTATGCAATGGTATAAATATTGCCTATAAAGATTAAAAATTGAAAAAATAAAAATATAATATTATGAAAAAAGGTACAATTGGAGTAACTACCGAGAATATTTTTCCGGTTATTAAGAAATTTTTATATTCAGATCATGAGATTTTCCTTAGAGAGATAGTAGCAAATGCTGTCGATGCTTCTAAGAAAATGAAAGCTGTAGCAAATGGTTCTGAATTTAAGGGTGAATTAGGAGATTTAACTATTCATGTTGATGCCGATCCTAAAGAACATACTATTACTATTACAGATAGAGGTATCGGAATGACAGAAGAAGAGGTTAACAAATATATTAACCAAATCGCTTTTTCTAGTGCTGGAGAATTTCTAGAGAAATATAAAGATCAGAATATTATAGGTCATTTTGGTTTAGGATTCTATTCTGCTTTTATGGTAGCTAAAAAAGTTACAATTGACACTTTATCATGGAAAGAAGGCTCTAAAGCTGTTAAATGGTCATGTGAGGGAGATCCAGATTTCGAAATGACTGCTGGTGATAAGACTGATAGAGGTACTACTATTACTTTATATCTTGACGATGAATCTAAAGATCAGGCAGAGAGTTCGAAGGTAGAAGGCTTGTTGAAAAAATACTGTCAATTCATGGAGATTCCTATTGCCTGCGGAAAAGAAACTGAGTGGAAAGATGGAAAAAGTGTTGAGACAGATAAAGATAAAATAATCAATAACACCACTCCTATTTGGGTTAAAAAGCCTAGTGATTTAAAAGAAGAGGATTATTTAAATTTCTATAAAGATTTATATCCTGCTTTGGAAGCTCCAATGTTTTATATCCATTTGAATGTAGATTATCCTTTCAATTTAACAGGTGTTTTATATTTTCCAAAGATTAAAGATACTATGGAGTTGACTAGAAATAAGATTCAACTTTATTGTAATCAAGTTTTCGTTACCGATTCAGTCGAAAATATAGTTCCTGACTTTATGACTCTTCTTCACGGTGTTATTGATTCACCAGATATTCCATTGAATGTTTCAAGAAGTTATCTTCAATCTGATGCGAATGTTAAGAAGATTTCAAAATATATAACTAAGAAAGTAGCCGATAGACTTGAAGAAATTTATAAAAATGAACGTCCAGTTTTCGAAAAGAAATGGGATAATATTAAATTATTCATGGAATATGGTATGCTTTCTGATGAAAAATTCTTCGAGAGAGCAGAAAAATTCGCTTTATTGAAAAATACAGATGGAAAATATTTTAATTTCGAGGATTATAAGAAAGCTATTGAACCAAATCAAACTGATAAAGATAAGAAACTAGTGTATTTATATACTACTAATCCTGTTGATCAATATACTTATATAGAAGCTGCTAAGGCTAAGGGTTATGATGTATTACTTTTTGATAATCAGCTTGATGCTCATTATGTAAATTTACTTGAGAGCAAATTTAAAGATAGTACTTTCGCTCGTGTTGATGCAGATATTATAGATAATCTAATCAAGAAAGAGGATCTTTCTAAACCAGATCTTTCTGCTCTTGAGATAGAAGATTTAAATGCTATGATTCAACCTTTGATGCCTTCAAGTGCTAATTATCAAGTCACTGCAGCTAATCTTGGTGAAAATGGCTCTCCTATTTTAATTACTCAGTCTGAATTCATGCGTCGTTATCGTGAAATGTCAAAACTTGGCGGTCAAATGAATTATTTCGGTGAGATGCCAGAGTCATATTCTATAACAGTTAATGCTGAGCAACCATTAATTAAAACTATTCTTGAGACTAAGAAGGAAGCTACTGCTACTAAAGCAGATGAATTAGAAAAGAAAAATAATGAATTACAAGCATCTTTAGATAAAATCAATGAGGAGACTAAAGATAAGAAAGATGAAGAAATTTCTACAGAGACTAAAGATGAGAAAAAACGTCTTGAGGATGAAATATCTAAATTAAAAGATTCTCGTAAATCATTAATGTCTGATTTTGCCAAAGATAATACTTTATTAAAACAAGTTATTGATTTAGCTTTATTAGCAAATAACATGTTAAAAGGTAAAGCTCTTAACGATTTTATTACTAGAAGTACCCAAGTACTTAAGAAATAAAGTTGATTATTATATAAGAAAAAAGCCTCAGATAGTCTCTGGGGCTTTTTTTATATTATGCTAATTACTAAGATAATTTATATAATTTTTTAAATGCTTGTGACACGCCATAAGCATAATCAGTTGTTTCCTCAAGTAATTTCGCTAAAGACTCATATTTAGATAGTTCTACAGGATCTTTTTCTTGACAAAATATGAAAGTAACATAGTTTTCAAAATATGAATCGGCATCATGCTCTAATTCTTTTATTTTAACACAGTTCTTAATCATCGATTCTTCATCAAGATTGATATCTTTGAATAATTTTACATTATCACTTATACACTGTGCATCTTTATAAATAATTTCCCCTAAATTAACTAATCTTGTTTCTATCTTTTTAGGGTTATATATTAGTAATGCACGTGCACATTCATTAATTTTATCTAGAAATTCATCTATTTTAAAGCCTAGAATATGTATATCTTCTTTACTTAGAGAACAAAAGACTAATTTATTAATTTTAATGAATAATTCATTAGTTAGTCTATCTCCTAATTCTTCATGTTGTTTAATCTGAGAAGCTAAATCATCTCGTAAACTATCGTCCTCTTGATGTAGCATTTCAAGAAGTATGGATGCAGTCTCTTTTACATTTTTAGAAATTTCTACAAAACTTGAAGCCAACTGCCTATTCATTCTTTTATATAATCCAGATAAATTATACATTTTAATACGTTTTTTTATAATTCAATCAAAAATAACTAACAATTTTTTAAAAACAAGTATTTAATGAAGATTTTACTTTATTAAAGAAAATTGTAAATGTTTTCTTATAGGTTTGCTCTCGAATTAGAAACTTAAAGATTTGAGAAGGAGATATGAAGAGACTTTTAATTTCGTTTATTATTATTTTATATGCTATTAATGCATATTCCCAAAAATTAGCCATCTCTACTGATGCTATTGGTTATATTAATTTACTTACTATAAATGGGGAAATAGACATGTCCTTAAATAAAAATTGGTCAGTCTGTGCTTCAGGAAAATATAACCCATTCACTTATAATAAAAATAAGGAAGCTAATAAGCAATTTCAAAACAGGCAAGCATGTCTGGCTGTAGGCGTAAAATATTGGCCTTGGTTTATATATTCTGGATGGTATTACGAATCTAAAATCCAATATAAAGAATATAATAAAAGTTATATGTTTTCTCATGGATCCTACGAAGGAAATGCCTTAGGATTAGGGATAAATATTGGATATGCATTATTACTGTCTAAACATTTTAATATGGAATTCGGTCTTGGAATATGGGCCGGAAGTAATAATTACACTAAATATGCTTGTCCAAGATGTGGAGAAGTATTAGATAAAGGTACGAAAACCTTTATTACGCCAAATGAAGTATTACTTAGTTTAGTATATACATTATAGTTCTTTTAAATGATTTTCATCATAGAAACATATTTATAGTTGATATGAAAAAGTTTTTCTTTAACGACCTTAAAATAGTATTATGTTTATCTATTTTTATCTATACAGTTGACAGCTGTTTCTTTCTACCTCTATACACAAGTAATACTCACGCAGATAAAAATTCAGGAATAGAATTATGTATTCCAGATGAGCAGAATAACGATTTTAAGGTCGTTATTAATCACAAGACTTCTGCTGATACATTAACTATCACAGATTTACAAGGTAATAGGATTAATTTAATGAGAGCAGTTAGAGATAGTTCTACTGGAGATATGGTCCCTACTATGTCTATTAATGAGGCCGTAGTAACTACGCGTTTTAAACATGTAGCTGAAAGACATGGAAAATTAGATTTCTCTTTTGATATTAAAATTCCTGGTTACATGCAGGATAGTGATTGTCAGTTAAGATTAGAACCAACATTAATTATAGCAGATGATTCTTTATCTCTTGATAAGATATATATAACTGGTAAGAGATATCGTAAAAAACAACTTAAAGGATACGAACTTTACAATCGATTTTTGTCTCATATAATTACAGACTCAACTGAGTTAGAATATAATAAGTTATTGGATATTTTTATTAGTAGATATTTACCTAAACTATATAAGATCAAAAATGATTCATCTCTTGTAAAGGATACATCTATATATGGCATTTTCGGTATTACATACGACGAAGCTGAACAATATTATAGAAAGAAATTTGCTTCGTATATTAATAATCGTAGAATAAATAAGATTGAAGATAAATATAAAAAGTATATAAAATGCCCTATAGAGAAACAGAATATTCGAAAGGATACTGTAATTTATGAATGTAATGATATCATTTATAGATATAACCATTCTATAGAAACGTGTCCAAATATAAAAAAAGTTTATTTTACTTTAAAAGGCTTTATCTATAAACGAGATAAAAAAATATATTCTATATCAAGTATTGAACCTATTGTTTTTTATATAAGTTCAATATCATCTTTAATAGATAATAGTACTCATTACATAAATAAAATAATAAAAAGAATTGTAAAATCTTCTACTTACGCATATATTAAATTTCCAAAAGGGAAATGTGAAGTAATTGATTCTTTTAATAATAATTATCAGGAAATAGCAAGAATAAATAAAATCTTATCTAAAATAAATAGTAATCAAGACTACATACTAGACTCAATGATAATTACCACTTCTTGTTCTCCTGAAGGCTCATTTAAAATAAATGATATTTTATCTGATAAACGAGCTAAATCAATTATTAAATATTTTCATGACTTTTTGGAAAATAAATCTACTAGCCAGAATAACATAACATTTATTCCTCGAAGAATCCCTGAAGAATGGTCTATGCTAAAACAGTTGATAGTTAATGACACGCTTATATGCGATAAAGTAAGTTTACTATCTCTTTGGAATGATTCTAATTTAGATAAACGTGAATACGCTTTAAGTAAAACGCCAGATTATCAATATATCATAAAAAACATATATCCAAAACTTAGAACATCTCGTTTTGATTTTATAGCACATAGACGAGGGATGATAAAAGATACCATTATTACATGTATTCCAGATACTATATATCATAAAGGGCAAATTTTATTAAAAGCAGGGCAATACTCACGAGCACTGAATATCTTAATACCATATAAAGATATTAACACCTCAATAGCTTATTTATCATTAGATCTTAATACAGCTGCAGAACAAGTTTTATTAAATATAAAGCACTCTGCTACAAGAGATTATTTATTAGCTATTACAGAGTGCAGATTAGGAAATTCTAAAAGTGCCGCTCAATATTTAATTAATTCGATTAAAGAAGATCCAAACATGAGATTTAGAAGTCATCTTGACCCTGAGATATCTTCTCTTGTTAAAGAATATAATATAAACATATATGAATAAATATCACATTTAATAACAATAAATAAATATATTATGAAAAATTTTTTTGATAAATTTAATGCTGTTTTAGTTATTCTATTTAAAATACTCTTAGCAATTATTTTAATTTTTTGCGAATGTAGCTGCAATAAATATGAAGAGTGTAATGATTTAAAAGAAAATAAACTATCAGGGCAAAGTACTTTATTTTTAAGTCTAAAAGGATCGAATCTTAATAATGAAATAATTTCAAAAGTTTCTGAAATAGAGGGAGGATATGAAGATACTAATGTCGATACTTTAGACATTTTTGTTTTTAAGAATAGTGACCGATATCCAACAGATACATATAAACACCTTACTTCTGAGGATATACCATATCTGACAGATATACCAATTCGCACCACTGTAGGTAAAAAGATTATATGTGTAATAGCTAATAGTCATATTAGTGATAGCGAACTTAAAGACATAAAAGACTATAACTCTTTTAAGTCATTAGTTACAGATTTAAAAAATGAAAATGTAAACAATTGGAGTATGTATGGTGAAAAAGAATGTGAGCTGGAGGCTAATACAGAAGTAAGCATTAGTTTGACCAGATTTGTGGCTAAAATATCCTTATCCCAGCTTAATATAAATTTTGAAAACACACCTTACCAGAATTCAGATTGTACAGTTAAGGCTTATCTTACAAATGTTATTGGTCAGAAAATTATATGGGATGGAGATAATACGGATAAAGTATTAATCTATAATAAAGAAAAAAATGATAATAGTACTATTAATTTTCACAATGAAAGTATAATAAAAGAGGACTTGATGCTTATAAATAATAAATTGAAAGAAACACATTATTTCTTTTGTTATGAAAATAACATTGAAAAAGAAAATAGTAATCTAGAATATACTCGTCTTGTAATAGAACTTTCTTTAGATGGTCACACATACTATTATCCAATAAATATTAATCAAATAAATTATGGTTATCAACAAGAATATGACCACCATGGCATACAAAGAAATACTGAATATGATATAAAATTGACCATAGAACATCCTGGGTCAAGTGATCCAAATGTGCCTATTACTACTAACGATTATCATTTTGATATTACCGTTACTCCATGGTATATCCACCCTGTTTCTACTATTAAGTTTTAATATAAATCTTTTTTAGTAAATGTTATATTTTATGAAATCACATAGATTATTAAAATATTTTGGATTTCTATTCTGTCTTCTTTTTTATAATATTACTATTTGTAGTTGTAGTATTAAAGAAGATAGAATAGATTGTCCATGTTATTTGTCTCTTGACTTTTCAAATATAGATTCTAGCTATATTAAAGATGTATTAATATGGGTTACTGATTATGATGATAATATAATACTGACCGATAGTATTAATAAATCTTCTTTTAAAAAGCCATATAAAACTACCATTAAAAGAGATATTATAAATCTTTATTGTTGGAGTAATTATAAAAAGATGATATCATTTAAAAATACTGAATCAGAAAATTATGTGACACCTAATTTCGTAATCAACAGTAACGAAGCTATGGATAATATATATTCATGCATAAAACAGATCAATACTAATCAAGAAAATACTAGTGTTAGTATTAATATGAAAAGAACGTTTCTTAGTTTCAGAGTTAGAATTATAGGATTAAAAAATAATCAGCCTAAATATAGATTAATGGTTGAATCTGGGGCAAGTGGGTATTATATTAATGGAGAAATTCTAGAAAGTATGTATAAATATTTTCCTGAAAATGTTAGAATAAATTCATTATATGATATCTGGGATACTTATCATTTTTTAGTTCCTCTTCAAGAAGATCCAGATAAATTAAATCTTGTTATGATTGATAATAATAAGACTAAGGTCTTTCCTTTAGGGAAAAAACTTGAATCATGTGGTATTGATTTAAAGACATCTCATAGGGATGATATTATCATTACCATTGATTTTTCCTCTTTAAATGTCGATGTGAATATCGATAATTGGTGTTATATATCATATAAGACATCAATTTTTATATAAAAAGTGGTTTTTTTGAAAAAAAATATAAAAAAATTTTGGAGGTTAAGAAAAAGCACCTATATTTGCAATCCCAAAACGAAATAGAGGGGAACATTCTTGGGAGTTTAGCTCAGTTGGTTTAGAGCATCTGCCTTACAAGCAGAGGGTCATAGGTTCGATTCCTATAACTCCCACATATAATTTATAAGTTCTTTTGCAATAAATAAATTTAAACTCATTTGGGAGTTTAGCTCAGTTGGTTTAGAGCATCTGCCTTACAAGCAGAGGGTCATAGGTTCGATTCCTATAACTCCCACGGAAAAATATAACGTTTGATATTATAGCGATAAATGCTAATATCAAACGTTTTTTTGTTTATCTATTTCTTAAATAAATTAAGAGAAAGAACTTCTCCAACCACATAACTACTACCTCCAATATAAACTAAATCATCAGAATAAGAATCCTCGAGATATGTATTTATAGCATTTTCTACTGAATCGCATATAACACCAGGGCATCCTACTTTCTCTGCTAATTGTTTTGCTGGCAAGGCTCTACTTCCTTGGGCATTGGTGTAATAATAAAAGGCATCTTTAGGCAATAAATGTGATACAGCATCTATATCTTTATTTGAGACCATACCAATAATAATTATTAATCGTCCAATGCGTGGTATATTTGATAATTGACGCATAGTAAATTCAAGTCCTTGTGGATTATGCGCAATATCACATATTACATATGGTTTTAGAGATAGTACTTCCCATCTGCCTCTTAAATGCCAAATTTTTCCTGCATGCGAGATGGCTTCTTTAATCACTTTAGAATCAAATTTAAATTTGTATAAAATTTCCAGTAATTTGAGAGCTACATTTGCTGTTTGAAGGTTATAAACTTGATAATCGCCTCGTAAATCCATATCATTATATATAACTTTTGGTAATTGTAAATCATCTGTGAAGATTACACGAGAATGCCTTTCTTCTGATATTTTTTTATATACTTTACGTACTTCATTTGGCACAGAACCTATAACAGCTGGAATCTCTTGTTTTATAATACCTCCTTTTTCAAAAGCTATTTTTTCTATAGTATCACCTAAGACATCCATATGATCCATAGCTATAGATGTAATAACACTTATCAGAGGTGTTATAATATTCGTAGAATCTAATCGACCACCTAAACCGACTTCGATTACTGCGATGTTAACATTATATTTAGCAAAACAATAAAATGCTAATGCTGTAGTTATCTCAAAAAAGGATGGTTGTTTTTCATTTATAAAACTTTTAGCTTTATCCCAAAACTCACAAACATCTTCTTTCGATATCATTTGTCCGTCGATTCTAACTCTTTCTTTAAAATCTACTAGATGAGGAGATGAATATAATCCAGTTTTATATCCATTTTTTAATAGTGCAGCTGCTATGAAAGAAGATACTGAACCTTTTCCATTAGTACCAGCTACATGTATAGTTTTGATTTTTTTTGATGGATGTCCTAAAAATTTATCAAAATCTAGCATAGTCTGAAGCCCAGGTTTATATGCTTTACCTCCTACTACCTGATATGAAGGAGCTTTATCCATCATTTTAGCGATTATTTGATCGTATTTAGTGTGTTTCATATTCATTAAATTTATTATAATTTTAAAGTGTTATAACTTAAAAATTTTCAATTTCTTATATAAGTATGCAAAAATGATAAAAATCCTATAATATTTGTAAAAAAATGAGTATTTTTACACTCTATATAAGAAATTAAAACTAAAATATTGAAAATGATTCATTTCTTTCGTTCAGAAAATGACACTATTATAGCTGTCAGCAATTCATCAAATCTTCAAAAAAATGAAATCAAAGCACTAGAATGGCTTTTTTCAAATGCTACGATTTTAACAGAAACAGAAATTAAAGGTTATTTCATCGGACCTAGACGAGAAATGATTACTCCTTGGAGTACTTCTGCGGTTGAAATCACAAGAAATATGAATATTTCAGGCATTGATCGTATTGAAGAATATTTTCCAGTAGACTCTATTGATGCTTCTCATGATAAAATGCTTCAACGCATGTATGACAAGCTTGACCAAAATATATTTAAAACAGATAAAACTCCTGAGGATGTAATTTACATCTCAGATTTTGAGTCTTATAACCAAAAAGAAGGATTGGCTCTTTCAGATGAAGAAATAAATTATCTTAAAGATTTAAGTAAAAAACTTAATAGACCTCTTACTGATAGTGAGGTTTTTGGTTTCTCGCAAGTAAATTCAGAGCATTGCCGTCATAAAATATTTAATGGTTCATTTATAATTGATGATAAGGAGATGGCTTCTTCTTTGTTTGAAATGATTAAACGCACCTCTAAAGCTAATCCAGGAAAAATAGTTTCTGCATATAAAGATAATTGTGCTTTTATCGAAGGCCCTAAAATAACAATGTTCCACCCTGCTTCTGGCTCAAAACCAGATTTCTTCGTTCAAAAGGTTGAAGATACTGTTATTTCCCTTAAAGCGGAAACTCATAATTTTCCAACTACTGTTGAACCTTTTAATGGTGCTGCTACAGGAACTGGTGGAGAAATTAGAGACCGTATGGCTGGAGGAAAGGGTTCTTTTCCTATAGCTGGAACTGCTGTATATATGACTTCTTATCCTAGATTTAATGATAGTGCGAGAGATTGGGAATTAAAAGCTCCAAGAAAATGGCTTTATCAAACTCCTTTAGAGATATTAATTAAGGCATCTAATGGTGCTTCTGATTTTGGTAATAAATTTGGGCAACCTATCATTTGTGGTTCTCTATTAACTTTTGAACATACAGAAAAAGATCCTGCTACTAATAAAGATAGAGTCTATGGTTATGATAAAGTTATTATGGAAGCTGGTGGTGTTGGTTATGCGAAGAGATGTGACTCTAATAAAGATGTACCAGAGGCTGGTGATGATATAGTATTGCTTGGTGGTGATAATTATCGAATTGGAATGGGAGGAGGAGCTGTGTCTTCTGTTGCTACTGGTGAATATAATAATGCCATAGAACTTAATGCTGTTCAACGTGCTAACCCGGAAATGCAGAAAAGAGCATATAATGCTATTCGTGCCGTTTCAGAAATGGAACATAATACTATTGTTTCAGTACATGATCATGGTGCTGGTGGACACCTTAATTGTCTTTCTGAATTAGTCGAAGATACTGGTGGAGATGTTGATATCTCAAAATTACCTATTGGTGACCCTACTCTTTCTGATAAAGAGGTGATCGGTAATGAGAGTCAAGAAAGGATGGGTCTTGTTATGAAGACTTGTGATACTGATGAACTTAGAAAAATAGCTGAAAGGGAAAGAGCTCCTTTTTATGTTATAGGTAAAGTTTCTGGAAATATGAATTTTACTCTAAAGAATTCTAAGACGAATACAACCGCTATAGATTTGAAACTTAAAGATATGTTTGGTTCTACTCCAAAAACAGTCCTTACTGATAAGTCTCCTAAAGGTGGTTATGATGGACATGGTGGTTTTGCTCCTATTGAAGTTAATCTTAACAAAGTTAAAGATTCTAAGATTGTTAATTATATAGAAAAAGTTTTACAGATAGAATCTGTCGCTTGTAAAGATTGGTTAACTAATAAGGTTGATAGGTCTGTAACTGGTTTGATCGCACGCCAACAGTGTGTTGGCGAAATACAGTTGCCTTTGGCAGATGTGGCTGTTACTGCACTTGGATATTATGATGATAAGGGAATAGCTACATCTATTGGCCATGCTCCTATCATTGCCCTGGCTAATCCTGAAGCTGGTTCTAGAATGTCTATTGCCGAAGCTCTTACTAATTTAGTTTGGACTCCTGTCTCTGATGAGCTTTCAGGTGTTTCTTTGAGTGCTAACTGGATGTGGCCTAGTAGAAACCCGGGGGAGAATGCAAGATTATATAAAGCGGTGCAAGGTGCTAGTGAATTTGCTATTGCCCTAGGTTTGAATATTCCTACTGGAAAAGATTCAATGTCTATGACTCAGAAGTATCCTGATGGGAAAATGGTTATGGCTCCTGGTACGTTGATTATTTCTTCTGTGGCTGAATGTGAAAATGTTTACAAAACTATAGATCCAGTTGTTGTGGCTGAGAAAGATTCTACTTTCGTATATATTCCTTTTAATAAGGATTTGAAATTTGGTCTTGGTGGCTCTGCTTTTGGACAAGTTATTAATAAAGTTGGAAGTGATGTTCCAGATGTTATTGATCCTAGTTATTTTAAAGAGTGTTTTAATACTCTTCAGAAGAGTATGTGGTATTCTGATATCAAAAGATCTAATGATGAAATAGTTTTAGCTGGACATGATATTTCTGCTGGTGGTCTTGTGACTACTCTTCTTGAGATGTGTTTCGCTAATGTTAAAGGTGGTCTTAATATTGATTTATCTCAGTTTGAGAATGATAATATTTTACTTAGTGAAGATCCTGGAGTAGTATTGCAAATTAGAAATTCAGAAAAGGATAGTTTTTACGAGAAATTAGGAAGTGTTAAATATTATGAAATTGGTACTTATGCTTCTAGGCGTAAACTTAATATTAAATTAAGTAATAATTCTTTGTCTATCGATATAGATAAGATGAGAGATCTTTGGTATAAAACTTCTACCCTTTTTGATATGCATCAGACTGCTAATAATTTAGCTCAAGAGAGATTTGATTCATATAAGAAAACTCCTTTAGTATTTACTCCTAAGTTCTTTGATAAAGAACGTTCAGAACAAAATATTGATTTCGCTACTAATAAAGATGCTGGAAAGATAACTGCTGCTATTATTAGAGAAAAAGGTTCAAATGGTGATAGAGAGATGGCTTGGGCTCTGAATGCTGCAGGTTTTAAAGTTAAGGATGTTCATGTTACTGACCTTGTTAGTGGAAGAGAGACACTTGAGGATGTAAGAATGATTGTTTTCGTTGGAGGATTTTCTAATGCTGATACTCTTGGTTCTGCTAAAGGATGGGCTGGCGCTTTCTTATATAATAAAACAGCTAAAGAAGCTATTGATAATTTCTATAAACGCGATGATACTTTAAGTCTTGGAATTTGTAATGGTTGTCAGTTAATGGCTGAGCTAGGATTAATTACTCCAAATGATAAAGCTTTATCTCCTAAGATGAAACATAATAACTCTAAAAAATTCGAGAGCGGATTTGTTGGTGTTACTATTGAAAAATCTCCATCAGTTTTATTATCTTCTCTTCAAGGTTCTAAGTTAGGAGTTTGGGTAGCTCATGGAGAGGGTAAATTTGAATTCCCTAAGCCTATAGATAACTATAATGTAGCTGTAAGATATAATTATAATTCATATCCTTCAAATCCTAATGGTTCTCCAGAGGCTATTGCTGCTGTTTGTTCTCCTGATGGAAGACATTTAGCTATGATGCCTCATCCTGAGAGATGTATCAGACCTTGGAACTGGGCTTATAATCCTTATAATCATGGAGAAAAGATCACTCCTTGGTTTGAATTATTTATAAATGGAAGAAAATGGTTAGAAAAACATTAATCTAAAATATTAAACTATGGAAAATATGACTAGTAATCCTAAAATATTTGTACTTGATACGAATATTATATTACATGATTTCAATTCTATCTATAAATTTCAAGATAATGATATAATTATACCTGTAGCTGTAATTGAAGAGCTTGATAAATTTAAAAAAGGAAATGATTCGATTAATTATAATGCACGTGAATTTGTACGTGCATTAGATAATCTTTCTTCTGATTCTATGTTTGAGCATGGTGTATCTCTTGGAAAAAACAGGGGTAAAATTAAAGTGGAAATGGGGCATCCTTTCACTAAAGAAATGAAAGATTCCCTTCACGATGATATTCAAGATCATAGAATTATAGCGACTACTTTATGGCTAAAAGACCGTTATAAAGACCGCAAAGTAATTCTTGTTACTAAGGATGTTAACATGCGACTAAAAGCCAAAGCTTTAGGTTTGATGGCTGCAGATTATTTAAATGATAAGATTAAAGAAGTAAGAGTCCAACATTCTAAAAAAGAGGTTATTCACTTACATAACACTTCTTTAGATAAGATACCTTTGAAAAAAAGGCCTGCATATAATCAACTTTATAAAATAATAAATAAAGGAGGAGCAGAAGTTTTACTTGGTCGTTATGATAAAGATTCAAAATCTGTAGAAGAAATTCATAAAACATCAGCTTATGGTATAGTTCCAAGAAATTATGAACAAACGTTAGCTTTGGATGCAGTACTAAATCCTAATATTCCTTTAGTATCATTGACTGGTACTGCAGGTACTGGTAAAACACTGTTAGCTTTAGCTGGCGCATTAGAACAAGCTGATAATTTTAATCAGATAATGTTATCACGACCTGTAATTCCTTTAAAGAATCAGGATATCGGCTTTTTGCCTGGTAGTGCTAATGAAAAAATAGGACCATATATGTTACCTCTATATGATAATTTAGGTGTTATTAAACATGCTTTTAAAAGTACTTCTAAAGAAGTAGTTAAAATAGAGGATATGCAAAGAAGAGAGAAACTTATTATTAGTCCTCTTGCATATATTAGAGGAAGAAGTTTAAATAATGTGTTTATTATTATTGATGAATCTCAGAATTTAACGCCTCATGAAGTAAAGACTATTATTACTCGTGCTGGTGAAAATACTAAAATAGTTTTTACTGGAGATATTTTCCAAATTGATCAACCATATTTAGATATCCATTCAAATGGGCTAGCTCATTTGGGTGAAAAAATGTATGGACAGAGTATTTTTGAACATGTCGATTTAATCAAAGGTGAAAGAAGTGAATTATCTGAAATTGCTAGTAAAATACTATAAATAACTATAAAACTAATTACTAATTTAAAGAAAAATTTATGTCAAAGATCAAAAGAGTTTATTTCTTCGGAGGAAAAGAAGCCGAAGGAAATGAATCCATGAGAAATCTTCTTGGCGGTAAAGGGGCGAATTTAGCTGAAATGTGTAGAATAAATATTCCTGTCCCAGGGGGATTTACAATTACCACTGAGTGTTGTAATGAATATTATGCATTAGGCTGTAAATATCCAGATGAATTAGAAAATGAGGTTGAATATAACCTTAAGCGTGTAGAGAAAATAATGGGTAAAAAATTCGGAGATAAAGAAAATCCTCTATTGATTTCATGTCGTTCTGGAGCTAGAGCATCTATGCCTGGAATGATGGAAACAGTATTAAATGTAGGACTTTGCTCTGATACGATTCCAGGTATGATAAATCAGACTAACAATCCTCGATTCGTATATGATGCATATAGACGCCTTATTATGATGTACTCTGATGTAGTAATGGAGAAGGCAGAAGGTATCGAACCAAAAGATGGAGAAGGCATTAGAGTGCAACTTGATCGAATGTTGAAGGATATGAAAGTCGCTAAAGGAGTTAAAACTGATTCTGATTTATCTGTTGATGACTTAAAAACTCTATGTATCGATTTCAAGAAAAAGATAAAAGAAGTATTAAATAAAGAATTTCCAGATAATGCCAAAGATCAATTATGGGGAGCTATATCTGCCGTATTTAAATCATGGAACGGTTCTCGTGCGAAATCTTATCGTAGAATAGAGCATATTCCAGATGACTGGGGTACTGCTGTCACAGTTCAGTCAATGGTATTCGGCAATATGGGGAACAATTCTGCAACTGGAGTTGCTTTTTCAAGAAACCCAGCTACAGGTGAAAATTTATTTTATGGAGAGTGGCTTATTAATGCACAGGGTGAAGATGTCGTAGCTGGTATCCGTACACCTAACCCTCTTAATAATAAGACTAAAAACGACAAGAATAAAAATATTCAATCTCTTGAAGATGCTATGCCAGAAGTTTATGAAGAATTATATGAAATTCAGCATAACTTAGAATTGCATTATCATGATATGCAAGACATAGAATTTACTATCCAAGATGGTAAATTATGGATGCTACAATGTCGTGTTGGTAAAAGAACAGGTCTCGCAGCTTTAAATATGGCTATGGATATGCTTTTGGAAGGACTTATAGATGAAAAAACAGCTGTAATGAGAGTCGCTCCAAAACAATTAGATGAATTACTCCACCCTATCCTAGATATAAAAGCTGAGAAAAAGGCGAAAGTCGTATCTACAGGTTTGCCTGCAGGTCCTGGAGGATCAGTAGGAAAAATTGTATTTACTACTAAAGATGCCGTCGCTGCTTTTAAAAAAGGTGAAAAAGTTATTCTAGTTCGTGAAGAAACCAACCCTGAAGATGTTGAAGGTATGAGAGCTGCTGATGGCGTACTTACTGCACGTGGTGGTATGACTTCTCATGCTGCACTAGTAGCCAGAGGTTGGGGCAAATGCTGTATAGTTGGTTGTGAAGCAATAGAAATAGACTTAAAGAATAAAATTCTACACATAGGTGATAAATCTTATCCAGAGGGCACTATATTTTCTTTAAATGGCTCACTTGGATTAGTTTATGATGTTCCTATAGATACTATTGATGCATCAGAGAATCAACGATTCGTAGAATATATGAATATAGTTGACAAATATAGAACTATGGGCGTAAGAACAAATGCTGATAATCCTGAAGATGCTCAGAAAGCAATAGACTTTGGAGCAGAAGGAATAGGACTTTTCAGAATAGAACATATGTTCTATGGTAAAGACTCTGCTACTCCACTTTCTAAATTACGTAAAGTTATTCTTTCGAAAGACGTAAATGAAAGAAAAGCATCTCTTAAAGAACTTGAACCATTTATTCTTAAATCTACTAAAGAAACAATGAAAGTAATGGATGGTAAATCTGTAACTTTCCGTCTTTTAGATCCACCTCTTCATGAATTTGTTCCTCATTCTGTTGACCAACAAAATGCTTTAGCTTCTGAACTTGGAGTAGATGTAGCTGATATTAAATTACGTGGGGACTCTCTTCACGAAGTTAATCCAATGATGGGACATCGTGGTGTTAGATTAGGAATTACATATCCTGAACTTAGTGAAACACAATTTAGAGCGATATTTAATGCTACTGCACAATTAATGGAAGAAGGATTTGATCCTCACCCTGAAATTATGATTCCAGTAACTATAACTATTAATGAATTAGATTTCCAAAAGAAGATTTGTGATAGAATACATGCAGAAGTTGAAAAAGCTACAGGTAAGACGATTAATTTCAAATTTGGTACAATGATAGAAATTCCAAGAGCTGCACTTATAGCTGATAGTATGGCTAAAACAGCTCAATTCTTCTCATTTGGTACTAATGACCTTACTCAAATGACATATGGATTCTCTAGAGATGATATTGGAACATTCATGGATAATTATATTTATAATAGAATCATCCCTTCAGATCCATTCCAAACTATTGATAAAGATTCTGTAGGAAGACTTATACAAGTTGGTGTTAATGGTGGTCGATCTACAAATCCGGATTTAAAAATTGGTATTTGTGGTGAACATGGAGGAGACCCAGACTCTGTTGATTTTTGTTATACAGTAGGAATGAATTATGTTTCATGTTCTCCTTTCCGTGTACCAATCGCTCGACTATCTGCAGCTCAAGCTGCTATACGTCATGAACATGATTATCTCAAAAAGATAAAATAACTAAATAATATTTAAATTTTTGATAGCATTTTATTCCATTATTGACTTATTATTAAGAGATAAACACAAAAAACATGTATAAAATGACAAATATTAAAAATAAATATAAAATAAATTTATAAATAATAGTTTATATCAATTATTTTCCGTTTATTTGTCGTATGAATATTTTTATAGGAAACCTTAATTACAAGGTTCAAGAAGAAGAGATACAGAATCTCTTAGAACAATTTGGCGAAGTAGCCTCAGTTAAAATTATCACAGATAGGGAAACTGGAAGATCAAAAGGATTTGGTTTTATTGAAATGAATAATGACGATGAAGCTAAACATGCTATCGAAGAACTTAAAGATTATGAAGTTCAAGGTCGTAAGCTAGTTATTAACGAAGCTTATCCTAAAGAGGATAGACCAAGAAGACCAAGATATTAGTATTTCGGTTGTTAGGAATGAAAAGCCTCGCTCTAAGCGAGGCTTTTTTATTTATATATACTTTTTATTTAGATAAGAATTCCTAACTTTGTGTATTATAATATCAATATATATATTTTACTATGAGCTTAAATGAAACATTCTCAGAGGCTAAACAAGCATCAAGAAATTTAAATCTTATTAGTGATAGCAAAAAATCAAATATTCTGCTTAAGATAGCTAATTCTTTAGATACAAATATCAATTTTATTCTTTCTGAGAATAAAAAGGATTTGGAAAAGATGGATATTTTAAATCCTAAATACGACAGACTTAAGCTTACTGAAGAAAGGATATATAATATAAGCTCTGACATGCGAAGTGTCGCCAATATGGATTCTCCATTAGGAAAAGAAATAGAAAATTACACTAGACCTAATGGTATTAGACTAAGAAAAGTCACATATCCTTTTGGAGTAATAGGTGTAATTTATGAATCACGACCTAACGTAACTTGTGATGTGTTTTCATTATGCTTTAAAGCTGGTAGTACATGTATTCTTAAAGGAAGTAGAGATGCTCATAATACAAATACTGCACTAGTATCTATAATTCAAAATACATTAGAGAAATATAATATAGATACTTATTCATGTACCCTCCTACCTGCTGACAGAAAAGCCACAGAACAACTACTAGAAGCAAATGGATATGTAGATGTTATTATACCAAGAGGAAGTGCACAATTAATCAAATATGTTAGAGACAATGCTAAAGTTCCTATAATAGAAACAGGTGCTGGAGTCTGTCATACTTATTTTGATAAATATGGTGATTTAGAAAAAGGAATAGACATAATAAATAATGCTAAAACGAGAAGAGTAAGTGTTTGTAATGCTCTTGACTGCTTAGTTATTAATGAAAGCAGATTAAGTGATTTACCTAAATTATGTAACCTCTTAATTCAACATAAAGTTATTATTTATGCAGACCAAAAAGCATACAATATGCTTAACAATAAATATCCTAGCGCATTATTAAACTTAGCGACAGAAGACTGTTTTGGTAAAGAATGGTTAGATTATAAATTAACCATTAAAACGGTTAAAGATTCATATGAGGCTATAAACTATATAAGTAAAAACACATCTGGTCATAGCGAATGCATAATAAGTGAGAATCAAGAATTATGTGATAAATTTAATCAATGCATAGATGCTGCATGTATATATACAAATGTTTCTACTGCTTTTACAGATGGATCCCAATTTGGTCTTGGTGCTGAAATTGGCATTAGTACACAAAAATTACATGCTAGAGGCCCTATGGCATTAAAGGAAATAACCACATATAAATGGTTAATTTCTGGAAACGGACAAATAAGACAAAATTAAAAATTAAAATATTATGAAAATAGGTATTATAGGTGCTGGCAATATGGGAGGAGCTATAGCACGAGGGCTTAGTCTAGGCACTCATATATCGGCGAAAAACATCAATGTCAGTGCTCGTACAAACAACTCATTAGACAAGATTAAAAGTTTTAATTCTAATATAAATACATTTACAAATAATATAGAATGTATTAATAATGTCGATATTATTCTTTTAGCTGTAAAACCATGGCTAATTAAATCAGTATCAGAAGAGATTCTTCCTCATATAAATTATTCTAAACAAATAATCATTTCAGTAGCAGCAGGAATTAATTTTGAAACACTATCATCGATATTTATTAAAAAAGAATCTATATCCCCTACTCTTTTTCGTATTATTCCAAATACTGCTATAGATGTACTTGAAAGTTTTTCCTGCATAGCTTCTATCAACTCTAACAAAAAACAAGAAGACTTAATCGTCTCAATATTTAATGAATTAGGGTTAGCTATATATACAACAGAAGACAAAATCGCAGCATTTACATCCATTTCATCATGTGGAATTGCATACGCATTCCGATATATCAGAGCAGCTATGGAAGGTGGAGTGGAAATGGGATTATATCCAGAAATAGCTAAAAATGCTATAATGCAAACTCTTAAAGGAGCTATCGCTCTATTAGAAGCTAATCAATCGAATCCAGAAATAGAAATTGATAAAGTTACTACACCAGGTGGAACGACTATAAAAGGTCTTAATGAAATGGAGCATAATGGCTTTTCATCGTCAGTAATAAAAGGATTAAAAGCAAGTTTCAATAAATAATGTCAAAATATTTATATAAACGTATTGCAGTAAAAGTAGGAAGTAATGTACTTTCTACTAAAGAAGGTTTCTTAGACCTTACCAGAATTCAATCTTTGGTAAATCAAATATCTATTTTAAAAAAAAATGGCATTGAAGTTGTTTTAATATCATCAGGAGCGGTAGCATCAGGCAGGAAAGTAATATCTCCCACGACAAAATTAGATATAGTAGATCAAAGACAACTATATTCTGCGGTAGGACAAACCATTCTTATCAATCATTATCTTAATTTTTTTAAGGATAATGGTTTACTATGTGGTCAAGTTCTCACCACTAAAGAAGATTTCAGCAGTAGAAAGCAATATCTTAATCAAAGGAATTGCATAGAAATAATGTTATCTAATAATGTAGTTCCTATAATTAACGAAAATGACACCATCTCATTATCAGAATTAATGTTTACTGATAATGATGAATTATCCGGATTAATAGCTAGTATGATTGATGCTGACGCTTTAATTATCCTAAGTAATATAGACGGCATCTATAATGGTAATCCAGAAAATCCAGAATCTAAAGTTATTAAGGAAATAACTCCTAATAATAATATCTCTAAATACATTCAAACAAGTACATCAAGCTTAGGAAGAGGTGGAATGAATAGTAAATATAAAACAGCTCAAAAGGTGGCCAATGAAGGTATTACAGTATATATAGCTAATGGATCTCGAGAACATATTTTAACAGATATATTAGATACAGATAAAGATGTTATTTGTACTAAATTTATATCTGGGAAAAAAACATCTGCTATAAAAAAATGGATGGCTCATACTGAAGATTTCAGTAAAGGAAAGATTTACATTAATAAAGATTGTGAAAAAGCTATTACTTCTCCAGAAAACATATCCAGTATATTACCAATAGGTGTGGTAAAATGTGAAGGTCAATTTTTAAAAGGAGATGTAATAAGTATAATGAATCAAGAAGGCATTTTACTTGGAGTTGGAAAGGTTAGATATGATAATATTACTCTAAACAATCTTATTGGACATAAAGGGAAAAGAGCGATAATTCATTATGACTATTTATATCTAGAAAAATAATCAAATTACTCAATACTATTTTCAATTATTTTTTTTTATTTATTGAAAGAATTTTAAAATTCAATAAATATTGACAAGATTTCCATATATATATAAATTTACTTTGTTTTTATTTCTATTCTAATATACATTTGATTTCAAATAATATTAAAAGAAAAAGAAATGAGGAAAAGGATTATATTGTTATTTGTTTTCTCTATTTTGTTTAGCTCATGTGAAAACAATCCAATCAAACAGCCTAAAAATCAAACTATTAGAATTAGACTTAATTATATTCTAAATAATTATAATGCTACTAAAGCATCTGCTTTTGATAATAAATTAATTTCCGACATTAATATCTTTATATATAATAGAGATGGAAATCTTATCAATTCTTATTTTCAAAATGGTTGTATTTCTTCTATAGATTTAAGCTCTATTAGCTCTTCAAACGGTTTCTATATCTATGTATTAGCTAATGTGGGAAATATAAAAAAATCTTCTATACCGATTAATTTAAATGCATTAAGACTATATAAATATAGAATCACTGATAGTATAAAATCATTAGTCACATCAACTCCCATGTGTTATAGCTCTGGTTTAATACACCTAACAGACAACTCTCCCATAAACATTGGTTTAACTAGATTATTAAGTTGTATTACTATTAAAATAGATACAACTCAACTATCTTCAGATATAACTGAATTTAATATAAAGAAGATCAGTCTACATAATATTCCTAAATATATATCACCATTTTCAGAATACCATCCTTCAAATGTTGATGATATAACATATAATGGAGATTCAATTAATATAGTTGAAAATATAAATACTAATGAATTTAAATTATACACTATAGAAAACTTACAAGGAAATCTTTTACCAAATAACACAGAAGAAAATTATAAATCTTTTGATCAAAATGATATACATAGGAAATTATGTACATACATAGAAATAAATGCTAGATATAAATCTAAAACAAAGGAAGATAATAATTTAATATACAGAATATATCCTGGGGAAAATGAGACATCAAACTTTGATATAAAACGAAATACTAATTATTATACTGTAATAAAACCAATTAATTCTGGAACTGAAAATATAGATAAATTTAACTGGAAAATTGATTTATCTGATATGATATATTACGTAAATCAAATTAATTTATCTCCAAAAAATGTCTCTATTAGCGAACTTGACAGTATTACACTCCATACTAACATCAAACCAAAATACGCAAAAGATACTATTATTACATTCTCAAGTTCAAATAATAAAATAGCTACTGTTGATAACAATGGCAATGTTTCAGCTCTTCACCATGGAGATTGCTATATCATAGCTAAGTCTAATAATGGTATAGAAGAACAATGTCATGTTATAGTAAACAAATTACATCCTACTTTTCAAATAGATTGGGGAAAAGATACAATCTATAGAATGGAGATCAGAACAGCCAGAATAATCAAACTTATTCCTTCATCCGCTAAAATTACATGGAATATTACAAATTCTGGTAATACTCAACATAATTTTTCTAATGCTCCTTACGAACAACGGAGTGTTACTAATAATAATCATAATTATATTTTTTATTCAACGCTGATATATTCTAATATAGATGTTACCCTATCGTGCAAAATAGAAAGTGAATACCTTCCAGAGGGATCTGAGACATTATCACATGTATATCATTACCAACAATTACACAATACTATAGATGATAAATTTAATGACGTTATAAGAATATATAGAGGTGAAATAATTGATATTCCAGTTACTTTGTATCCTAACAACATAGGACAAGATATATCTGCATTCGATTATTTTGAAATAGATGGAACGTCAAACTTAATAAAGACTATTAATCCAGAAGATACCTCTGATGTATTTATATTAGGAAACAATTTTGTTACTGAAAATAATGAATATAGAAATACAAAAGTAGAAATTAATTCAGGAATTCCTCATAATGATAATAATATTTTCATGCGATTAAGAATAAAAGACGGAGGGAATTTCTTTAATCAACAAGAAACAAATTTTGTTAATATAAAGGTTGTAGAACCTAGGATATCAACATATGATAACACGATTATCAATTTATATGTAGGCGACACTATAGATATATCAAATAGAATTATTTACTACCCTTCTAGTGCCTCACAAATAGGACTAGAAATACGTAACGATAATGATTATGTTAAACTAGTTAATAATAAATTAATAGGATTAAAAACTTCAAATGGTAAAACAATTACAATCCCTATTTATTTCAAAGATCATACTGTTATTTTGGAGAATAACTCTTACAATTTTCATTACCCTGAAATCCCAAATATAGATAATGCTGATAATTATAATTGCATCAAAATATATGTAAAAGTAAACATAAAAAAAAGAGATAGTTAAATTAACTATCTCTTTTGTGATCCGGCTGGGATTCGAACCCAGGACCCACAGCTTAGAAGGCTGTTGCTCTATCCAGCTGAGCTACCGAACCATTCTTTAAAACACCTAGAGAAGTGATTAATATCATTACTGTTCCTCTCCAAATGGGATGCAAATATAATGCTTTTATTTTAAAAACATAAAAAAAATACACATTATTTATACTTTTTTATGAATTTAGCTATAAATTCAATAAAATATACTAATATTATACCTAAAGTACAGAAAAATATAGCTTCTTTTATGTTTCCATCTGGCATTGATGGTCTAGACACTCCAGATGATAATATATTCTGCCAAGGCCACAATTTCAATAAACTTCCTAACATTATACCAGCTAGTGCTACTACAGTTATAGAATAAAAACGTTTTAAAAGCCATGATAATACTCTTGAAAACATTAATAATCCAATTATAGCTCCTAATCCAAATACTAATAATATTTCAATTTTAAAGTCGCTTACCGCTGACATTATATAAGGATACTTACCAAGTAATAATAATATAAAACTTCCTGAAATTCCAGGAAGAATCATCGCACATACAGCTAAGCCTCCAGATAAGAATATAAACCATATCTCATTAGTAGTCTCTCCTGGAGATAAAAGACAAATTACAGCGCCTAATGCAATACCAAAAACAAGAGCTAATATATTAGTTGTTTTTTTTAGATTGACATTTCTAAGAATAAATATAGATGATGATATTATTAGTCCAAAAAAGAATGACCATAACTGTATAGGATAATAATTCATTAAGAATATCATTAATTTAGCTAAAGAAAATACACTAATTAAGACCCCTAAAAAAACAGATATGAGAAACCATCCATTAATGTGCTTCCAAAATTTACTAATCTTTAATGAAAAGAGATATTTTAATGCCCTGGCATCAATTAATCTTATAGAATCTACTAATTCTTCATAGATTCCAGTTAAAAAAGCTATTGTTCCTCCTGAAACTCCAGGTATTACGTCAGCTGCACCCATACATAATCCTTTTAAAGCTACGAAGAGATATTTAAATATATTTGTTGTTTTATTTTTAGCCATATTATTTAGTAATAATGGTAGATAAATATTTTAAAATATTTTCTGCGTACATCGCAGGCGAAATTTCATCATGAGGCATTTGTCCATCTACTATCATATCAGCTTCTTTTTTATTTGTTTTATATGTTGTCACCTTAAAATGTGCCAAAGAGTTATTAATAAGATATTGAAATACAAACTTATCCTTAAATGTCATATCAATGAGAATATCTGCAGTATTATCAAGAAAATCATCTACATATTTAGATATAGGAATCTGAACAATATTATGTGATCTCCTAGGACTTGTAATCACTTTCGGATTTTGGCTTATTTTATCTTTAGCTAGAATCTCATTTTTATTCGAAAAACTATATGCTAAAACAGAATACTCAATGGAATTTTTCTCAAAACTATCAACTAATAAGTCATAAGCTTCCTCAATAAGTGGAATATCCATATTTATTAGAACTAATATTTTCTTAGCTTCTTTTAAACTTGAATATTTCACTTTTCTCAGCGACTTTCTAGCTAATATCTTTTTTTTATAAAAGATTCTATAAAAAAAACCTATCATATTTATTTAAAAGATGAAATAATATCATCACATAATTTATTTATTTCTTCATCACACCCACTATACTTAAATGTTTGTTTAAAGGCTACTGGTTGAGAAATTAGATTCCATTTCATACTATTACCAAAATCTATTACTTTCTTAGCAGCACCTCCTGTCCAGGTGTAGGATCCGAAATATCCGAATTTTCTATTTACTACACCACGTAATTTAATGGCTCCCATCATATTTGCTACGAATGGAAAAACACTCATATTATATGTAGGAGACCCAATAATTATCGTATCATACTTAAAGATATCTCTTAAAACAAAAGAAAGATTATCTGGTGTTAACTTATGAAGAACTACTTTTACACCTTCTTTCTCACATTGTTCTTTAATTCTAATCGCAGCTAATTCTGTATTACCATACATAGTACCATAAGCTATTACAACTCCTTTTTCTGCTTCATATCTTGATAAATGATCATAGATATTTATAATTTTTTTTACAGAATCATAATTAATCCAAGCTGGACCATGAGTGGAACAAATTTTTTCTATATCGACACTAGATAGTTTAGATAAAGCTCTTGCTACAGGAACAGCATATTTACCTACAATATTAGAGTAATAGCGTAAAATTTCATCTTTATATTTATCTAATTCTGGATCAATTTTATCATCTACTCCATTTATAACACCATAACTACCAAAAGCATCTCCAGAAAATAATGTCTTTTCTTCAACACAATATGTCATCATAGTTTCTGGCCAATGTAACATAGGGGTTAAATAAAAAACTAAATTCTTTTTTCCTAAGGATAAATTATAACCATCATTTACTTCTAATAAATTATCTTTTATATTATAAAACCCTCCAAGCATTGATAGTGTCTTTTTATTTCCTACTACTACTAAATCTGGATATAACTCTCTCATTTTCTTAATAGAAGATGAATGATCCGGTTCCATATGATTAACTATTAAATAATCAATAGCTCTATCTCCGATAACATTATGTATATTTTCTATAGTCTCTTCTGCGAAAGGATACTCCACTGAATCAATTAAAGCTATTTTATCATCTACTATTAAATAAGAATTATACGATATTCCATCTGTTAAAGGCCAAAGCTCTTCAAAAAGTACGGTTTCACAATCATTAACACCTACACTAAAAATATCTGTAGAA
>JBAYDV010000016.1:0-29451 GCA_041668045.1 Bacteroidales bacterium
ATTCGTTTGTAAATTCTAGTAAAAATTATTTTTAATGAAAGTATTAAACAATATAGTTAGTGGCGCATCTCGTCAATTTGGAAGAGAATTTAGGAGGGTAGGTGCAAATATTATTTTAAAGGGAGCAAATTCTTATACTATAAAACATGCCAATAGTCAGCCTAAAGTAGAGCAAGATTATGATAACGATCAGATTGCTCAAAAAATCGAAGAACTCAATAATTTAAACTTTGCATCTACTAATAAAGAAAATGTATCAATATTGATAGATATTACGGATTCTTTAATTTTAACTTTAAAATTTAATGGTAATACTACTTTAAATGAATTAGCTAGTATTAATGAGCTTATACATCTTTATAATGATAAATTTGAGTATGGAACTCTTTTACTTGATGATGACTTTAAAGATAAAATTATAACGTATTTAGATATTAAGAGAAAAGAACTTTTTAGTACTTGGAAAAAATTCAATAATGATATTAATAATCATATCTCTATAAATTTAGAGAGAGCCAAATCAAAAAGGAAATCAAAAACGATAGCAGTCTTACTGGGTATCCCATTACTAGGCCTTCAGTGGGCTTATCTGAGATTCCCAGCAGGATATACCATTATGTCGATTTTACTAGCTTTTACTATTATAGTGCCTTTAATTAATTTAGTGTTATTAATAATGATTTTATTTATGACTAAAGAGACATTTGATTTACAGTTTAATCAAGAATATATATACTTTAGTAATTTTAACATAAAACTAGAAACAATTAATCCAGAAATTAGGTAATCATTCCTTTTATTTATATCTTTAAGTAAGATCTTAAAAAAACTTAAAGACATGAAAACACATAAAATGAATAAGATTCTAATCGCGTTAGATTATGATCCTACGGCACAGAAGGTAGCAGAAATTGGTTTTACTTTGGCTCAAGCTATGAAAGCTGAAGTTATTCTATTGCATGTAATTACAGACATTACCTATTATTCATCAACGAACTATTCTCCAATAGTTGGCTATACAGGTATGATGGATATGACTCCAATCAATATGGATAGTATTGAAAGTTTAGTTAATGCTTCAAAAGATTTTCTCTCTAAAATGAAAAAACATTTGGGAGATGAGGAAATAAAAACTATTGTCCACGAGGGTGATTTCGCAGAATCAATAATAGATGTCGCTAAAAAACAACATGCAGATATGATAGTAATGGGGTCACACAGTAGAAAATGGTTAGAAAATATTATAATGGGAAGTGTAACTGAAAAAGTATTGAAAGAAAGTACTCTTCCATTATTTATAGTCCCTACTAAAAAGAGATAATTTTCTTTTGATTTCATCTGAAATATTCATTTGTTAAATTAAACGTTATATCTATTTGTGTGTCTAACGTTTAAAAAACGTAATAAATGAAATTTTTTATATTAATAATAAATACTTGTATATTTTGTCTAATCACAAATTCATGTAGTACATTTCAAATGGTAATATTCTTTTTCCTGTTTGGGAAAAAGTTCCTATCGCTGAAGCTAAAGAAATGGGATTTTCAGGAAGCTCTGATATATATCTAGATGCTATTATCGAGATGAATCCACTTACTAAGAAAGTAGTCTGGGAATGGCATAGTAAAGACCATCTTGTACAGAATTATGATTCATCCAAGAATAATTATGGAGTAATATCAGATAACCCTAATAAAATCAACATAAATTATCCGAATAAAGATGAAGGAGATATAACTCATTTTAATGGACTTACTTTAGATGAAGAAAATGATTTGATATATGTTACTGCTCTTGGATTCAAAGAAGTATGGGTTGTCGATCATAGTACTAGTCCTAAATTAGGAGGAGATTTAGTTTATCGTTTTGGAAATCCATTAGCTTATGATAATGACTATGGAACTATTACTCTAGCTAATGTTCACTGTCCTAATCTTTTAGATAATGGAGATTTATTAGTTTTTGCTAATAATTACGAGAGAGGGCACTCTGCTGTTTATGAATATAAGATTAATCCTCCATATAGCTTAAAAGCAAACCAAGATAATGAACCAAAGATAGTTTGGGAATTTAAAGATGATGATTTGTTTAGTTTAAGTATATCTGGAGCAGATAGAATGAGTAATGGTAATACTTTAATAGCAGAGGGGACAGGTACATTATGGGAAGTAAGTAGCTCTGGAGAAGTATTGTGGCAAAATAATGATTTTCAAACACCTTGGAGAGCATACTCTGTTTCTAGTGATTCTAAAATTTTAGAATATCTTGGTATATCAACAAAAAACTAATAATTTTAACTTTCGTTATTAATTAGTTTTTTCTCAATATATTTAGAGTTCATTACCCTTAGGATACCCATATAGTCCATTTTGAATTTAATAAAATCTCCGACTTTATATTTCTTTTTATTATCGCCAAGGTCAATAACGATCATATCAGAACTTGCACCAGCTATTTTTAGCTTTTTATCTACTAGTTCTATGTGATTTGGGGCGACGTCTAATAATCCTAAATCGATAATTGCGCGAAATGAAGTTTCACCAGCATTAGATTTGTCAAATGTGTAACTTTCGCCCTCAAGATTAGTTCCCATCTTACCAGTGGGATTCATTGGCTTTTCTATTAATTCGATTATTTGCGAATATAAAAGAAAAACATCTGAATGCATATTTTTTAGTTTAGTACTATTATATACGTCAGTTCCTAAAAATAAAGTTTCTCCGACTCTAAAATGATTTATACTTTTAGGTAGAAGACGTTTTAAAATTAAAGGAATAGTAACCGATGTGCCACCAGAAACATAAGGTATTTGCTTATTAAATTTGGCTTCTATTAGTTGTTCATATAAACTTAATTGGATTAATTTATCTTGACTAGGTAAAACTCCATATAGACATGATAAATTAGCACCAATACCGACTACTTTAATATTCTCTAATTTAAACACACTTTCATAAAAATCCATAAAATCTTCGCCAAGTACACCTTCCCTCAATTCTCCTAATTCTATCATTATTATAATCTTGTGAACCTTATTTTGACGCTTAGCTTCTTCTGAAAGGAGTCTAATAGTTTCGAATTCAGTATTCAAACTAATATCAGCATATTTGACTACACTAGGTATGGTCCTACGTGCTGGTGGCTTTATAAAAATGGTTTCTATCTTCGGATTGATAGCTTTAATTACTTTTAAATTCAATATTCTAGAATCACATATTTGCTTAATATCAAATTTAAGTAATTCTGTTAAGAATAATTTATTGCCACTAAGTAATTTAGATACTATTGACCATTCGATACTATTTTTTTTAAATAGAGTATGGAGATAATCAAAATTTAATTTAAGTTTTTTACAGTCTAAAGTTATATATGCCATTATTTATCCCTTTTATATCTCATTTCCAAATATTTATTAGTAAATCCAAACTTTTCGTATAAGTATTTAGCCGGATTATTAGGCTCTACATGTAATGCGATGTTACCATGTGTTAAACCAATGGTTTTCTGTATTAATTCTTTTCCTATTCCTTCTCCTCTATGCTCTTTACTCGTCGCTATATAAACTAATATATTTTCAGGAATATAATCTATCATTCCTGTTTGATTAATAATTACTGCTCCTGAGATTTGATTATCTAAATAAGACACTAAAATAAAACCACCGAATGAAGGGGTCTCGTGCAAAGCATAATTCGCACACTTTTCAATATCCGATTTAGGATCTCCATATTCTTCTAAATTGTCAAATAAGAATTGAATTATATTATTTTTTTCTTCTAATGAGGGTTTTTTGTTCTCATCGAAAACTATAGTTTTAATCATAAAGTAAGTTTTAATATTTAATAACGCGTCAAAACAACGCTTAATATAGTAAAATAAGCGATAAAAACAAAATGTATCTACCTCTATAAATATCAATTGTTTTTAATAAAGATAACTGATTACTTATTTTAGTGTTTTAGTTGTGACGTATTTATTAGACTTTTTTCATAAGTATGTTTACAATTAAACTGGATTTCAGCATTGCCATACCAATATACACCCACACTATAATACATATTACAATCTGTCCAACTCCATACCTCCATATCAAGTTTTAAAGAATTGTTAAAAGGTATTCCATCTAAAGAGCGGGTGCGAGTCTCAGTACTGAGGCCTTGAGAATTTCTCTCATTAGTATTTTTGCGATGTAGCTTATCATATTTATTGCTACGTGGTTGTGCATGAAAAGGATGTTCGTAAAAATCGGTACTTTTTCCTCCCCATGAATAACCATAATAATCCTCTGTACCAGTACCAAATAGAGAAGGAAAATTTTCTCCATCTACCCAGATCTTTTCATCACCTTCACCCCACCATTTTTTGACAGGATTCATTATAGTTAAGGCATCACCAACATATACTCCACGTCCTTTTAACGTAATATAATTCCAGTCAGAAAAAGGTCGCGTAGGTACGGGATATTGTTGACGAAATCCTGCATAAAAATACATAGAACGGTCGTCCCAATTCCAATCTTCTACGGTGACTTTCATTTCATAATCGATAGAATGTTTACTTAAATTTACTAGAGTAATTTTAGCTTTATGCTGATAAGGCATAATCCAACGAGAGTATAAGGTTCCGTCTTCTGCCACAGTTCTATACCATCCTTTAAATGGATGTAAGCCAATTCCTGTTCCGAAGAAATCACCTATAGGGCACCAAACTGTTTTTTTGCCATCAAATTCTATTTTCAAAATAACAGATTGAGTAATAGTTGAATCAGTATAATTATCTAATTTTATAGACAATGCTTTTATTGCAGATGTTCTATCAGGTAAATTGACTGATTCTTCTTTACCTGCAGTTATAGTCTGTTTTTGCTCTATCGTTTTATCTAAAGTGTTACTTTCTGGAGAAAGTAGGGTATTGCAAACTTTTGTAATTAGAGACTTTTCTTTATTAAAATCTTTCATAGTTAAAGTTTTAACTTTTGTCCCATCAATATATTTTCTATATGTTAACTGATAAAAGTATGGTTGTTTTGTGACCGTGACTTTACAACTTTTAGCATAGGGGATAGGAAAAAATGAAACTGCTGAAAGTAGTGACTTGTGTGCAAGTGGGAATGGAATTTGTCCAGTTCCATTTAGTAGATTAGGTAGATTACCTTCAAGTGCAGGTTTGTCTGAGCCATCAAGATAAAATTTAATAATGTAATTAGGTTTATTTGCTTTAGCTTGTAAGTAGGCTCAGGGAATCGAGCAATCGCATTTCTATCAATCATTTCATTCAAAAGAGTATTTATCGTGATTGTTTTATTTTTGTTTACACAAGAAGTTAATAGACAGTTGAGACATACGGCTATTATTATAAATAAAAAGTTAAGTAAAAATTTTCTCATAAGTAGTTTGTTAATAAATTTTATGCAGTGATATAATAATCTTCTAATATGTAAAATTATTTATATTCATTTTTATAGATACAAATATAAAATACAATATTAGTAATTTAATTAATCTGTTTTTTCTTCTTTTATAATATTTCTTTGAAATAATATTTTTTTGTAATTTCTTTAAATTATATCTAATTTTAAAAATAATTTTTAATTTACTAATATTTATAGACGATTCAAGTAGAATAAAGGCTTTGAGAAAATTATTATAATATTCTTCTACTAGTTAAGGTAATCTTGAAATAATGTTAATTGTAAATGTTACTTTACTATAAATATTAAGTTAAAAAGTTCTAAAATGGCATATAAATCGTACTTAATTGAAAGATTCGACTATTCTCATGAAAATATATTTTTTAGAGAAATTAATGAGAAATTAAAATCTAACTATGAAAGAAGAAAAGGATTGTTTATTTTTATTGGTAATGTTTCAATAGGAGGTAATCATTTAGATGCATTGTTTATTAAAAATGGAGCTATAATTGTAATTGACTTCAAAGATTACGAGGGAAATTTATCATTTTCAGAGAATGGGCCATGGAAACTTACAACTGAGGAAGAAAAAATGATTTTTGTTGCAGGAGGCGCAAAATCCAGAAATCCTTTTCAGCAAGTTAATGCATATAGATTTGCTTTATTTCAACTATTAAGTGAAAAAGAAAATTTAATTCTAGAACAAAATCATAAAGTTAAATGGGATTATACAAGTGCCATCGTATTATTTCAAAGGAAAATTAAATATAATCCTAGAAGTATTCCTGCAAAAGTTGCAAGATATTTTCATATCTCTGATATAGATGATTATGATAAACTTATTGATGATTTGAATACAAATTGGCTTAATTTAACCGATAATGAAATCATCAAAATACTATCTGTACTATCAGTTGATACTACAATTGAGTATGATTCAAGTAAAGAAATTATAGAACACACACACGAATTAAAATATACTCCTGTTCAAATTGATCGAATAAAGAGACTAATTCCAAAAGAAAATGATATACCGATAGATAAGGCGATGAAATCATTGCTTTTTTATAATGCTATGATTCGTCTAGAAAGATTAAATGAATCGTCAGTTAATGACATACATCAATATAATATTAATTGGTCATTTGTAGATTTTTCAAATTATAAGCTAGATATAACTATTAATAAAAAGTTTTTAGATGTATTTGCAAAGAACCAAGCAGCAAATTTTCCTAAAAATCTATTTATTAGTATAGATATGTATTTTGATAAAAGAAAAATACCTTTGTTTTATACTATAATAATGTTTTCTGAGATTGATAATATTGAATTTATACCTATTAATTTTAATAATTTTTCTCTGTTTACTCAAACACTTGCAGAACTTCAATTAACTGAAGATATTATTCATGAATTAATAACATCAATAAATACATGTGAAACTTTAGGTGAGAAAATTAATGTTGTAAGAAAAATTCTTGAGGTTGATATTAAATTTGCAGATTCAATATCATTAGGATTAAGTAATGAAAGTTTGTATACAGCACAACTTCAAGCTGAATTTAATTATTGGATAAAAAGAAAAGTTATTATTCCTCCTAGTTTATCTGTTTTTAGGTCATTGTTAACTGCAGATATGCTTCCTAAAGGAAAAATTAGTAAAATAGATTATTTACAAATTACACAATTAAACAAATCACAGCAAAAAGCCGTGAAAAGTGCATTTAGTCAATATTTGTCAGTTATTACAGGTCCTCCAGGAACAGGGAAAAGTCAAGTAGTAATGAATATTTTGGCGAATGGAGTTTATAATAATCAAAAAGTACTTTTCGCAAGTAAAAATAACAAAGCAGTAGATAACGTTTATGAACGAATCAATTCATTGTTAAACAGTGATTATTTTATTAGATTAGGGAATGAACAGACTAATGCAAAAACTATAAGAAAAATAAATTTATTTAAAAATAAGATAAATACAAAAAAAATTATTTATCAAAAAAGTGATTATTCAGAATCTAGGCGACAATTGAATTTGTTAATGCATGAAATAGAACAAATTAATTATAGACTCGACAGAATGCCTATTTTAGAGAATAATTACACAGAATTAAAATCACAAAAAGAACAATATGAAATAGAATATAATTCATGGATAAAAAGTCAGAAAGAATTAGATATAGAATTTTATATAAATAAAGACTTAAATTATAATTCTGTACTTAAATCAGATAGCAAGCGAAAACTACTTTTATTGAAAAATACGAAAGGATATTTTAAAACCCTATTATATAATATATTTTACAAAAACAATGTTTATAGATTTGTAAAAAAACTCAATTCTAATCTGCCAGATGAATTAAAACAATTTGTTGATTCAAATGCACCTTATTATTCAGAAAATATGAGTGAGATAGATTCATTTATTCTTAATATTAATTTTATATTAGAAGAAAAACAGAAACAAGAACAAATACATAAACAATATAATTATTTTATTCAAGCAATAAAAAAGTGTGAAACTCAGATTAATACAGTAGTTTCTGAATTAAATGAATATAAATTAAATATAGTAGAATATAATAATAGATTATTAGAAATAGAAAAAGAATTTATTAATATTTCAAAAAAAACATTACTTCTGAAAATAAATCAAAATCTATATGAATCAAATACTTATGTATTAGATTCATATGCAAACTATTTAGCCAGTGGTGTGCCTTGGAAAAATGAAGAAAAGAAAAAATTTCACAATATATCCAAACAATTCCTAGATATATTTAATGTTATTTCAATAAGTAATTTGACCATTAAAAAAGCATTTTTACAAGAACCAGAAATATTTGATTTACTAATTATTGATGAAGCATCTCAATGTGATATTGCATCTGTTTTACCATTAGTATTTAGAGCAAAACGCTTAGTCGTATTAGGTGATCCATTACAATTACCTCATATAACGAGTATCAACAAATATGAACAAAACTATGCACTCGATAAATTAGGTTTATCTATTAATGAATATAATTATATAAAATATTCATTTTTTCATAAAGCTGAAATCATTTCAAATAAAAATAAATTAGACCAATCATTTTTAAATGAACATTATCGCTGCCATCCTGACATTATTAAGTTTAGTAATGATAATTTCTATTTGCCAATAGCTGGACAAGGATTAGTAATAAAAACTAAGCCGAATGATTTTAAGTTTGGTAATACTGGTTTCAATTGGATTAATGTAAAGGGAATAGTTCATCCTAGAAAAAATATTAATTTTCAAGAAGTAGAAAAAAGTGTAGAATTAGTAATAAGACTTCGAAGAGAATTCCCAGAAGCATCAATTGGGATAACAACTCCATTTAAAGATCAAAAAATAACATTAGTCAATGCTTTATCGAAGATTAGTAATATTACAATAGACACAGTCTATGGATTTCAAGGAGATGAAAAAGATATTATGCTTTTTAGTTTAGTGGTAAGCCCTGGATGCAAGCCAAGTTTACCACGATTTATTAATGAATATTCTTCATATCAATTAAATGTAGCTGTTACAAGAGCGAAAAGTGCTTTATATATTATAGGAGATAAAGAATATTGTAAAAAATTAAAAACAAATAAGGGTCGAGATTCATTCTTGGCTAAATTAGCTCAATATAATAATCAATAAATTAAAAATTATGGATAGTAATTTCAAAGAGTATAAAGTCGTCAGAATATCTGAAAGTGGATGTAGCGCTATCTTTTTTGGATCAGCAAATTTACCATTAAAAAAGATAGAAAAAACTTTAAACGATGCAGCAAAAGAGGGTTGGCATGTAGTTTTTCAAGTAGTAGAAAATAAAAGAACTTTATTATTATGGTCTAGAGAATCTCTAGTGGTAACATTTGGCAGGTAGAATGAAAAGAATTCTTATTAGTTTAATCGAAAAGTATCAAAAGAAGGGTGGTGGAGAAGCACTTTTCGGGATAGAATGTAATTTCATACCTTCTTGTTCTGAATATACCAAACAAGCAATAGAAAAATACGGGGCAATAAAAGGGGCAGTACTAGGACTAAAAAGAATTAAACGATGTAATAATAGAGATGCAACGGAAAAAGTAGTTGATAATCTGAAATAAATATAAAAAAATGAGAATATGTACTAGACATATTCTCATTTCTATTTTCTAACAAAAAATTATATTAAGCGTTTGCTTTCCAAAGTCCGTGAATATTACAATATTCATAAGCTGCTGTAACTTTTTCACCATCTGCTAAACGGAAGTTAGCTATAGGATCATCGCCTGGTTTAAAATAATGGAATTGACCACCTTTTTCAGTTTCAAGATAAATCCATTCGATGAAATGTTTTTCAATCATTGGATGAAGAGTTGAACCAACTGTAACTTTAACATCATTACCTTTTATTTCGATAACTGGTACATGTTTTTCAGTAGTAGAATCAGCAGTTTGTGCTACTAATTTTTTCATTTCTTCTCCACAGCATACTACAGCGACTCCGCCGTCATGCATTTTAGTGATAATATTACCACAATGTTCACATCTAAAAAATTCAGTGTTTTTCATTTTATATAGCTTTAAAAGTTAATTATTTACCTATTATTTCTTCTAGTGTAATATAGTCACCTACACGACCAGTCATTTGCTCAGCGTCTGTGTTAACTGGTAAAGTACGTTTACCTGGTTCCCAACCTGCAGGACAAACAACGCCTGTCTCAGTAGCTAACTGCCATGCTTTAACTTGACGAAGGAATTCATTTACATTTCTACCTACAGATGGTGCCTGAACTTCTTGTGCGACACATACTCCATCAGGATTGAAAAGGAAACGACCTCTTAAGGCTTGACCTTCATCTTCCATTAAGATACCAAATGATCTAGATACTTCGTGTGTTGAATCAGATCCCATCATTAATTTTAGACCTTTTAATAGAGGCTCTGTTTCTACAAATCTCTTATGAGAGAATTTCGTATCTACTGATACTGCTAAAATCTCAGTGTTTAAAGCTTTAAATTCATCATATTTAGCATTCATTGCTGCTATCTCAGTAGGACATACAAATGTAAAATCTGCAGGGTAGAAGCATACTACCAACCATTTTCCTTTATAATCTTCACTTGATACTTCTGTAAAATGTCCTGTTTTAGCGTTAAAAGCATCCATTTTAAATGCTGGTAACGACTGCATAACTAAACTTGATCCCATTGTTTTATTGTTTAAATTTACATTAATTGATTCTGACTCTGGAGCTTCTTTTTTCTCCACTTTTTTAGGTTGAACGCCTTTTTCACAACTCATAATTTTACTTTTTAATTATTAATTTTTTTTAAACATTCATTACATATACCTTTATAGTATATTTGTGTCTCTTCAATATAATTGCCGTCTAACATAAAACTTTGGGTACCGTAAGTTTCATTTTCATTTTTAGGCATAGCTAAATCTAATACTTTTCCACATCTTTTGCAAATAAAATGTGCATGTTTTTCAGTGTTTATATCGAAAAGAACTTTTTTATCATCAATAGTTAGTTGTTGAATAAGACTTTTAGAAACTAAAAGTTTTAAAACATTATAAACTGTCGTCTTAGACAGAGTAGGCATATCTGGAGATAATGCGTTATATATCTCATCTACACTAGGATGTGTCCTGTGTGAATCAAGATATTGCATAACAGAAATCCTTTGCAATGATGGTTTAATATCATTAACAAGTAATATTTTAATAATCTGTTCTCTGTTTAACGATTTTGTCATACTATTTAGTTTTTATTATAATTACAACTTTGTAATGATTACAATTCTAAATCCATTGCAAATGTAGAATTAAAATTTAATATATGCAAGCCTTTACTAATTATTTTGAAAAATAATTTTTATTAGAGGATTATGTTGTGAATTCTCGACTTAAAAATAAAAGTCCTATATTTAAACCATTAAAAAAATTATAAATATTTAAATAAATAAAGATGAAGAACAAAGTAATAGCAGGAATTGTAGGTTTAGTTATAGTAGTGATAGTAATTTTGATATCTAGTTGTTATGAAAGAGTAGATGCTGGTTATGAGGGCATTAAAGTGAATCTTTATGGCAATAAAAAGGGTGTTGATGATGTATCATTAGTGACTGGAGCTGTAATCTTTAACCCCATTACTACTGCTATATATGAATATCCTACTTTCGTACAGACAGTAGATTATCCTGCCTTTAGTATTAATGCGAAAGATGGAAGTTCGTTTACCGTAGATCCTACCATTTCATTAAAGATAATGGATGGAAAAGCCCCTGAAGTTTTTAAGAAATACAGAAAGGAAGATATTACAGAAGTGATAAATACTACCTTATATAACTATGTAAGAAATGCTTTTAGAATAAAACTTAATGCTTATACTACAGATGAATTGGTAAGTAAAAGAGAAGAGTTTGAAAAAAATATTGAAGATAAACTAAGGATGGAATTAGCCAAAGAAAATTTTCAGTTAGAGCAAATGACCTCTGGTTTACAATATCCAGAAACATTAGTAGCAGCGATCAATGCGAAGAATAAAGCTGTACAAGATGCTTTGAAAATAGAAAATGAAGTAAAGTCAGTAGAAGCAGATGCTAAAAAGAAAGTAGCTCAAGCTGAAGGAGAATCAAGAGCCTTAGATATAAGAGGTACAGCAGAAGCTAATTATAATAGAAAAATCGCAGCCTCGTTATCAAAAATTATAGTACAACAAGATATGATTAAAAAATGGGATGGTAAATTGCCTGTTTATGGTGAAACACCTACACTTTTTAAAGATATTACTAAATAGCTATAAAAACAGTCTTATTAATTAAATAGTATATCATATAATACTATATTAATACATTGTTAATATAGATGAAAATAAATTGAAACGCTGATGTAATACATAAGGAATACTTTTATACAGTTTAAAAAAATAGTTAAAAACACTTTAAAACTGGTAAAATGAAAACAAACAAAATGAATATTTTAAAGATATTTATTTCTGTATTTTTAGTATTCCTTACAAATTCATTTGTTAACATAGAAGCTGAAAATTTATCTGTAAAGAAAAAACAAAAATTAACATTCGCAGTACTTTCTGACGTACATGTGATGGCTCCAAATTTATTAAAGAACGATGGTGCAGCTTTTGAAAAGTATCTATCTGAAGATAGAAAATTGCTTAAAGAAAGTCCAGCTTTAATGGAGGAAGCAGTTTCGGAAATTATCAAACAACATCCTACATTCGTATTAATCTGTGGAGATTTGACTAAAGATGGAGAAGCTGATTCTCATTATTTTTTAGTTAATACTTTTCTTCATAGATTTAAAGAAGCTGGAATTAAAGTTTATGTAGTTCCTGGGAATCATGATATAAACAATCCACATGCTGTATCTTTTGATAAAGATACTACATATAGAGTCCATTCTTTATCTGATAAAGAATTTGTAAAATGTTATGCTGATTATGGTTTTAGAGATGCTATCGCTCGGGATACTGAATCATTGAGTTATGCTACACAATTAAACGACAGCTTGTTATTAATAGCTATTGATGACTGTAGATATCAAGATAATGATTTCGAAAATAATATATGTGTAACTGGTGGACGATTGAAACCTGCTACTCTAAAGTTTATAAAAAAACAATCTAAAATAGCACATGATAAAGGTATGCGTGTTATTTCTATGATGCACCATGGATTAGTGCAACATTGGAAATGGCAAGATAAAGTCATGCCTGAATATCTAGTAGATCAATGGAAAAAGAGAGTGAGATTTTTCAGTAGGAATAATGTAAATATAATATTTACTGGGCATTTTCATTCTCAAGACATATCTAAAAAAAAGGATGTTTATGATATTGAAACTGGTTCAACAGTAACTTATCCTTGTCCATATAGAATAGTTACTATAAATAATCAAGTAATGAATATTCGTACTCACTTACTTAATAATATAGATTATAATATTCAAAAAGATGAGAGTGTGCAACAATATGCAAAAGATTTCGTAAGTGATGAGTTTCCTAATAATATAGAAAAAATATTTCCAAAATCTATAGTAGGCTCTATTAGAAAACGAGCAGCTGAGGATATTACTAAAGCTTATGTGTCTAATCTTGCAGGAGATGAACATATTTCTAATGAAGATATGAAAGTGTTTAAAAGCACTTATAAAGATTTAAGAAAATCATCTAAAAAATGGGCATTCATTTTTAAGCATGTGACTAATAATCTATCTAATGATCAGGCACCTCAAGATAACAATTTTGAGATTCCATTTAAATAATTGATTTTTTATAAAACATATAACATGAAATTTAAGTATATCCTAAGTTTACTTTTTCTTTTATTGGTGATTAACTTTATATCATCAGCAGAAAATATTAAGAAAAGTGGTCCTTTAGATACTCCTGTTGAAGAGTATATTATTAAAGGAAAAATTATTGATGAACATTCACAAGCATTACCTGGCGTTACTATTAGAATAAAGAACACAAATACTGGAGTAATATCAGATATGGAAGGTAATTTTATATTAACAGTACATTCTATGACTAATAAATTAGTTTTTACTTCTATTGGATATAAAAATATAGAGCAGACAGTCTCAAAAAATATGAATATCATTATGAGAGATGATTCTGAATTGCTCAGTGAGGTAATAGTTACTACTCAGAAAAAATCTGAGAGTAGTATAGATGTTCCTACATCTTTAACTGCCATCTCTGGTTTGAATTTAAAAAATATGCAAATAGCAGAAGTTTCTGAAATGTCAGATTATATATCTGGTTTACAAATTCAGATTCAAAGTCCTAACAATCCAAGTTATGCTATACGTGGTGTTACTTCAGATGATGGAGAATCATTTTCTCAACCAAGGGTTTCTGTATTTCAAGATGGAGTGTCTATTTCTCGTTCACGAGCTTCTGTAGTTCAACTTTTCGACATAGAAAGGGTAGAGGTAGCTAAAGGTCCTCAAGGGACTCTTTTTGGTCGAGGAGCTGAGATAGGAGGAATACATATTATTAGAAACAAACCAGTGGATTTTTTTACCGGAAATTTCATGATTGGTTATGGTACATATAATAAAAAGAAAGCAGAAGGATATATAAATACGCCAATTCTTAATGGCACACTAGCGAATCGTTTTGCTTTTTCTTATGATGCTCACGATGGTTTTATAAATAATAAATCTGGAGGAAGATTAAATGGTCAAAATACTATAGCTTTAAGAAACTCGTTGAGATTATTTAAATCTAATAAAACCACTTATGATCTAGTAGCCGATTATCAATATGATAATTATCCAGGAACTTCTTTTAGAACTATTAAATCAGAATATGGAAGTAATAATTTCTATGATGCTGCTAATTTAGAACAAGGTAATAATCTTTATATTCATCGTCATGTAGGAGGATTAACATTTTTAATTAATAGTGATTTAAATGATAAATGGAAATTTTCATCAATCACAGGTGCAAGGGCTTTTAAATCAGATGAGTCTTTTGATGCAGATGGAACTAATGCTTATCTTTTATGGTGTCAAGAAAAAGAAAAGGGTAGTCAAATTAGTCAAGAAATTCGTTTTAATTATAATAATGATAAATTATCTGGATTTTTTGGAGCAAGTTATTTTTATGAAAATTCCTATCAAGAGGTTATAGTACGTAGTGATATACAACAACTTTTTCCTGCATATATTTACAAAGCTTATCAGAAAGTGGCAAAACCTGGATTAGAACAGGTACAAGCTATGTTTCCTGCATTATCTAATATGCTACCATCTGAAGTTGTTAAGAAATTAGAAAGTGATTATTCGTCATTAATGACTAAATGGTTTCCTTCTAAATATAATCTTACTGATTCAGAGGGAAATCCATCTAAAGAACTTTCGACCCCAAATTATTATGGAGACATTAATAATATGTTGAAAGCAAATACTGGAATGGACTTAGATGGAATGATAGATTATATTAAAAGTAGTATGGGCTCCTCTGGTGATGCTATGGTTCAACAATTGACAGGCCTTAAAAACAGTCTTTCTTCTCAATCTAGTTTACCTTTTAGCGATTATCATGAAGAATCTTCCACTAATAATGGAACGAATCAAGCAGCAGAAATTTTTGCAGATTATTCTTATGAGTTTATTAAAAATCTAAAATTAACACTAGGATTAAGAGGAACATATGAAAATCAAAAAACTGGATATAAATCAGATACACAAGCAGATCCCATATTTGGAATAATAATGTATAATCCCACATCAGAAGGTAAAGTAAGCATTTCAAAAGACTATTTATCTTGGGTGGGTCGTGCTGCTATAAATTATATGTATAAACGTAATAATATTTATGCAAGTATATCACGTGGTCGTCGTCCAGGAATTATAGCATTTAATAATTCACCAACTAATATATCTAAGCTAGATCCAGAAATCATAATAAATTATGAAATAGGAATGAAAGGTATGCTATTTAACACTAAACTTAATTATGAATTAGCCACTTATTATTATGATTGGAGTCATTTTCAGACATATAGATTAGATATGGAACACAGTACTTATATATCTGATGATGCAGGAAAAGCACACACTTTTGGCATAGAAACTAGTCTAAGATATGCATTAAATAGTTATCTGAATTTTTTTGGAAATTATTCTTATATAGATGGCAAATTTAATGATACAGATAATAATGGTGAAGAACAGCAATATGCAGGAAATAGATTTAGATTAACGCCAAAACATAGTTTCGCTATAGGCGTAAATTTAAATATACCAGTAAATACCACTTCTCAGATATATTTTACACCAAGTTATACATATAAATCAAAAGTTTATTTTAATGATAGCAACGAAGAATATTTAACACAGAATGCTTATGGAATAGCTAACTTTATAGCAGGATATAGATTCCATCCAAAAGGTATTTATTATGATGTGAATATTTCAGGGAAAAATGTGTTTGACCAAAAATATCTAATCGATGCAGGTAATACAGGGCGATTAATAGGTTATCCTACTTATATAGGAGGAAATAGAAGTATTTTCTGCTTAAATTTCAAAATAGGTTTCTAAAATTTTATACATTAAGATAATGTAGAAGTAGCTTTCTTTTTGTCCCAAAAAGTTAAAGCTACTTTTTTGGTTGCAAGTGTTTAAATATAGTTAAAAGGGATAAGTATTTTTTCTATCTTTGTTATAAACCAATATTTTTAAAGTATGAAAAAAGTAAGATTGAATAGAAAAAAGGTAAATGTCTCGAATCCAGTCTATACCGGAAATATCTTAAATGAAAAAGTAGGTATTCAGCTTTTTAAGTATAATAATAGTGTTTGTATTGAAGATAAAAAATATGAGCATGACAGGTTTCATGGTTTTAAAAACGATGATTATAATTATTGGCTTAATATAAATGGTATTCATGATGTCGATTTGGTAAAGGAGATTTGCTCTAAGATGAGTATTCATACATTAGCTATTCAAGATATACTTGATGTTAATCAAAGAACTAAATTTCAAGATTACGAAGATTATTGGTTTTTTTCGGTAAAATCTATTTATCCATCTGAGGGTGATAAGATAGAAAGAGAACAAATGAGTTTTATATTGGGCCAAAACTTCTTTGTTTCATTTCAAGAGAAAAAAGGAGATTATTTTGAACATATAAGAGAAAGATTAAGAAAAAATATAGGTATAATTAGAGAACGATCTACTGATTATCTGTTATATTTGATTCTTGAGTCTATTTTGGATAATTATGTGAAAACAGTAGATCGTATAGAGGATAATGTGGAGAAAATAACGTTTTTTGATTATAATGATGATCCTTCTCCTGAGATTATAAAATCAATTGAATTATATAAAAGACAGATAAATCTTATTAAAAAAACTATATCTACTATAAAAGATTTCCTTGTTAGAACGGAAAGAGGAGATTCCAGTTTTATAGAGCAGAAACATTTGAAATATTATCTGGATCTGAAAGATATGTGTATGTCATTGATTGATGACTGTGATGGGCTTATGGCTAAATTGGAAAGTAGTATTAATCTATTTTTTTCTATACAGGGTGATAGAATGAATAAGGTTATGAAGACTTTGACCGTCGTTGCCACTATTTTTATACCTCTTACTTTCGTAGCTGGTGTTTATGGTATGAATTTTACTAATATGCCAGAGTTGGGTTGGAAATATGGATATTTCTTCGTTTGGGGAATAATGATAATTATCTTTTTTGGAATGATTATTTATTTTAAGAGAAAGAAGTGGAGTTAGAATTTAGGCTCTTTTATTATATGATAGTGGTATAATCTTTGTATTTTTAACATAAACAATTTAATTATGAAACATAATTCTATAATTGATACTATTGGTAATACACCTTTAGTAAAATTAAATCGAATGGCAGCTGGTATAGATGCTACCATATTAGTGAAATTAGAAAAACAAAACCCTGGGGCTTCTGTAAAAGATCGTCTAGCTCTCGCTATGATAGAAAAAGGAGAGAAAGATGGTAAGATAAATAAAGATACATTAATAGTTGAGCCTACTAGTGGTAATACTGGAATAGGACTTGCTATGGTCTGTGCAGTTAAAGGATATAAATTAACTATCGTTATGCCAGATAGTATGAGTGTAGAACGTATTAATTTAGTAAAGGCTTATGGAGCTAAAGTAGTACTTACTCCAGCAGTTTTCGGGATGAAAGGTTCTATTGAAAAAGTTAAAGAAATAGCATCAAAGTCAGATAATGCTTTTATACCTATGCAGTTTGAAAATCCAGCGAATGCAGATATGCATCGTCGTACTACTGCAGAAGAGATATGGAAGGATACTGATGGAAAAGTTGATATATTTATAGCGGGAGTAGGAACTGGTGGTACAGTGACTGGTGTGGCTCAAGGGCTACATGCTCATAGAGCTGATATACAAGCTATTGCCGTAGAACCTGAAGAGTCTGCTGTTATCTCAGGAAAACCTGCAGGACCACATAAGATACAAGGGATAGGTGCTGGTTTTATACCTGCTGTACTTGATGTTAATGAATTGCAAGAAGTGGTGACTATTAATGCTGAAGAGGCTAAAGAAATAACATGTCGTTTAGCTAAAGAAGAAGGAATATTATCTGGTATTTCTGCTGGGGCTAATGTGGCAGCAGCCTTAAAAGTAGCCTCTCGTCCTGAAAATAAAGGAAAGACGATAGTTACTATTATTTGTGATACGGGTGAACGTTACTTAAGTACTGATCTTTTTATTAAATGAAGGATATAATAGAAATAGCTTCCGTATTAGCTACAAATTATTCAGATGAATTGACTTATCTACCTAGGCATGATAAGCCAATGCCATCTGTGAAACGTCTTGAGAAGATAGTTGAAAAGTTACGTGAGATTATTTTTCCTGGTTATTTCGAGGGAGTACGTATATTTAAGAGTACTTTGGAGTATCATATTAGTGGAGAATTGGAATGGGTAGAAAAGAATTTATGTGATGAGATCAATTGGTCTATATGTTTTGATTGCCATAAAAGTACGTCAAATGATTGCGGTTCTTGCCGTGAAAAAGCTGAACGTATTACTTCCCAATTTTTAAATTCTTTGCCTAAATTACGTAAAATGCTAAGTGAAGATGTGCGAGCTACTTATGATGGAGATCCTGCTGCTAAGGGTTTAAGCGAGATTATTTATAGTTATCCTACTATACGTGCATTAATTAATTATCGTATAGCACATGAATTATTTAATCTTGGCGTAGCATTGATTCCACGTATTATTACTGAACTAGCTCATTCTGAAACAGGAATTGACATTCATCCTGGAGCTGTTATTGGTGAACGTTTTATGATTGATCATGGTACAGGAGTAGTGATTGGAGAGACTTGTGTTATTGGAAATGATGTAAAAGTATATCAAGGTGTAACCCTTGGAGCTAAAAGTTTTCCTGTGGATGAAAATGGTAATCCGATAAAAGGAATTAATAGACATCCTATAGTAGAGGATAATGTGATCATATATTCTGATGCTACAATATTAGGTCGTATTACGATTGGTAAGGGTAGTGTTATCGGAGGAAATGTCTTCTTAGCTCATAATATCGCGCCAGGTTCCAGAGTTTTACAGTCTGATATGAAATCGTTGGCATATGCTGATGGAGCAGGTATCTAGTTATTATATTTTTTTGTATATTTATTAAACTTAAAAACTATAAATTATGAAAAAAGTCGTCTTAATTACAGGTGCAAATGGAATGCTGGCAAAGCATTTAGCTAAACGTTTATCAGGAGAATATTCTGTTAGATATCTGACTAGAACTGTGACTAAAGACGATGAATTTTCATGGGATTTGAAGAGTCATTATATCGATACAAGAGGATTAATAGGTGTGAACTATATTATTCATTTAGCTGGTGCATCCGTTATGAATAAACGTTGGAGCGAAGAACAGAAGCAGAGTATTCTTTCGAGCAGGGTAGATAGTGCACGATTAATATTAGATGAGCTCAAAAAACATAAACTTAGTATAGATGCATTTATTTCAGCTTCTGCTATAGGGTATTATGGTACTATGACGAGTGAAACTATCTTTAATGAAGCAAGTCCACAAGGATCCGATTTTTTGAGTTATGTTTGTGGGCAATGGGAAAACAAAGCACTATCATTTCAATCTGAAAATGTAGCAGAAAGAGTCTCTATTCTTCGATGTGGACTCGTTTTAGCCAAAAATGGAGGAGCTCTAAAGGAAATGATAAAACCCATCAGATATGGATTTGGCTCAGGGCTCGGCACAGGAAAACAGTATATGCCATGGATACATATCGACGACTTGTGTGATATGTTTAAATTTATGATAGAAAATGAAAATATTAATGGAATATTTAATGCTGTCGCACCTGAACATATTACGAATATAGAACTAGTACAAAATATAGCGAAAATTCTTCATAAAAAAATATGGCTTCCTCATATACCAAGCTTTATTATTAAATCTTTATTTGGAGAAAGAGCTGTGATATTATTAGAAGGAAGTAGAATATCGTCAGATCTTATTATAAATAAAGGATTTAGCTTCAAGTATGATAATTTAGAGAAAGCCTTATTTAATATTTTAAGTACAGATAAATAGAATTTTATTTATCGTATAACTTCTTTCGTTCTGTTAGTTACTAATTTATAATGAGGATCTTCTAGAATATTGATATCAATAATAGCTTCAGCATTTCTTAGTAAAATTTTACAATCTTCACTTAAATGACGTAGATGAATCTCTTTATCTAGTTTACGATATCTTTCTGTTAGTCTATTTAATACATTAATAGCACTCATATCTGAGATGCGACTATCCTTAAAATCCAATATCACTATATCCGGATCATTCTTAGGATTAAACTGCTCATCGAAATTTTTAATAGAACCAAAAAATAAAGGTCCAACTATATCATAGTGCTTAATCATACCATCATCCTCGATTCTACTATTGATTTGAATATGTTGAGCACTCTTCCAACTATATGATAAAGCTGATAAAACAATACCTGCTAATACTGCGACTGCTAGATTATGAGTTATAGCTGTAATTAATGTAACTATAATCATAACTACTACATCTGGCCAAGGCATTTTACGTAATACTTTAAAACTAGCCCACTCAAATGTTCCTATGGCTACCATAAACATTACACCTACTAATGCAGCCATAGGCATACGTTCTATTATGCTTGATCCAAACATGACAAATACGAGTAGCATAATCGATGCTACTATACCTGATAAACGTTGGCGAGCTCCAGCAGTGATATTGATAAGACTCTGTCCTATCATCGCACAGCCACCCATACCAGATAAAAATCCAGAACATATATTTGCTGCACCTTGTGCTACACATTCACGATTTCCACTACCACGAGTTTCTGTTATCTCATCTATCAGATTCAGAGTAAGTAATGACTCAATCAGTCCTACTCCTGCGATAATAGCAGAGTATGGAAGAATCAATAAAAATGTCTCCTTGGTCAATGGTATGTGAGGAATAGAAAGAGGAGGAAAACTACCATTAAGATGTGTTCCAGCCTCAAGGGTATCAGCGACTGTTCTAGTATTTATGCCAAAACCAATTACTATAGCCGATACTGTTATAATAGCAAATAAGGATGCAGGTATCTTCTTAGTCCATTTAGGTAATAGCCATATTATAGCCATAGTAAGAAGGACTAGTCCTCCCATGGTGAGAAGTTCTTGTGTCTTAAGATCGCCTCCTATATTACTATTTATTATGTTAGTAAAATTTGGAAACTGAGCCATGAAAATAATAATAGCCAGACCATTGACAAAACCATACATAACAGGTTGAGGTACGAGACGTACAAATTTCCCTAATCTTAGTAAACCCGCTAAAATTTGAATTATTCCGGCCAATATTACTGTGGCGAAAACATAATGCATAATTTGTTCAGACTCTATGTTGGGGATATTTTCTCGGATGGCTAGGATTAATCCTGCAAAGACTACAGCGACAGAGCCTGTGGCTCCAGATATCATACCTGGACGTCCACCGAGTATGGATGTTACAAGTCCTATTACGAACGCAGCATATAATCCTGTAAGTGGAGAAAAACCTGCAATCATAGCAAAAGCAATAGCTTCTGGTAAAAGAGCTAGAGCTACTGTTAAACCTGAAAGAATTTCTGTACTAGCATTATGATTTTTGCTTTTTTGGAAAAAAGATGAGATAAATACCATTAATTTTTAACTTGTTGATTTATAGAATGTTTATTGTGAATTTTGTAGTTATATATAGGGCTTAACCCTAAAAAAGAGGCCTTCCAAAACGGAAAACCTCTTATATGTTATAGTATAAATGTCAATATTTATAAAGAGTAGTTGATTCCAATACTTATGACATAGCTATTATCTTCGCAATGAACATTAGTATTTGTAATAGGAATTCCAGCATCTTTTAGTCCTTGAGCATTAATTGAATTAATGTCATAATCCTTCCAAGAAGTAATACCGAAACCAAGATTTAGTTTAAGGTCTTTAAGCACTTCGTAAGATCCACCGAACCCAATATTTAAGTTTGAATTTTTTAAAGCTTCATACCATCCTAAATTAGAATAGTATAATTCTTTATTTGTGTCATTATCATAACCAAAGTGAGTATATGAACAACCTAAACTAAACTGTGTCTTTTCATTAAGATCATAAGCAAAACCAGTACCTAAAGTGTAGCAGTTACCTGCAAGTTTTGAAGTCTTTTCTGCCATAGGCGTACCTTCTAGTGTTGTACCCCAGTCAGCTTTAGTCTGGAAGTAATAGTTATAGTTTACTTCTGCTCTTAATTTATTAGTGATTTTATATGAAATACCAGTGTTGATTACTGCTGGAAGATCACGTCTGTTTTTAGCACCATCTGTGAATAGATTGGTTTCATCTTCCTTTACATCATTTTCAAAATCAAGTTTTACTCTTGATTCGAAATGAGCAGCTATATTTAATCTTTCTGATATGGCAGCATTAACACCTAATACATATCCAAAACCGTTTGCAGTAGCATCATAATCGATATTTATATCTGTGTTTGGAGCATTAAAAGGAGAATCCTTTAGAGTAAGAGCAGCTTTTGTATTATTAATACCTCTAATATATCTTCCACCGATTGATACTGAAAAAATATCATTAATTTTATAAGAAAAACTTAATGGAATAGTAAGGTAATATGAAGATGCTTTAAGTGACTGTTCGTTGCTACTATATAAATCATTTAGAGTAGTACCTGTAGGAAAAGGAGCAGGAGCAGGGGTAGTGTAAAGTATTTGTGTAGTCATAATATCAGTAGATATTGAACCATCAGGGTAATTTACAGAAGCTCCACCACCTGAAATATAAACGCCTGTACCTATTGCCCATTTTTCTTGAACATAACTAGCATAAAACATAGGTAAGAAAGCATCTATTCCATCTTGTTTGAAAGATTTTACACCATCACCTAATCCTAAATCATATGTGTGTTTTGGTTGGCGAATTAATGTTTGATTACTTAAATTAAGATTGAATCCTTGTTTTAGAAATACTAAACCTGCTGGATTATAATTTACTATATCTGTAGCATCTAAAGCTGCATTACGATTATTCATACGAATCCATTCCGCACTCATATTGGCTAAATTATCCATTTGAGCGAAAGCAGAGTTAATGCTCAAAATTGATAATAACGTGAATGTAAGTAGTAACTGTCTTTTTTTCATAATATATTTATTAAAATTATTAGTATTATAGTTCTTTGTAATAGGGAATTAAACTTTTAATATGTTATAATATTCTCTATTCTATAATAGAAATTGGCTGCAAAAGTAAGAATTTTTATTTGGAGTTTACTTAAATCTATTAATTTTTTTCTATATATCTTATTGTAAAGTGATTAGCTTGTATTTTTTTATTAACTTTAGTAATCTTTATGTATAAAGACATGTAATATAAATATTTTTTTTAAAAGAATGATTATGTATAGTACAGAAAAGAAACAAGTTCGTCCTGCAGCTGTAGCAGGAACTTTTTATCCAGGAGAAAAATCTATACTTATAGATGAGTTGAAGGGCTTTTTTAGGCCTTTCAGTAAGCAAGATAGATTTAATAATGTAGCTGCTGTTATAGTACCTCATGCAGGTTATGTTTTTTCTGGAGGAGTAGCGGCTTCTGCTTTTGCTAGCATAAATCGAGAAAATGAGTATGATCATATTTTTCTTATCGGCCCGAGTCATTATATCGCTATGAACGGGGCTTCTGTTAATAATGAATATGATTTTTATAAAACACCTTTAGGCGATATTAAAGTAGATACGGAAATCTGTGATAAATTAATAGATGATTATCCTTTCTTTTTCTGTCGTCATGATGCACATGACAGGGAGCATTGTCTTGAGATTCAATTGCCTTTTATTCAATATTATTTTAAGCATGAAACTAGTATCGTTCCTATAATTATAGGGACGCAGTCTGAAGATATTATACATAAGATAGCAAATGCACTTAAACCTTATTTTAATGAAAGGAATTTGTTCGTTATTAGTAGCGACTTTTCTCATTATCCTACATATGAAGGGGCTGAGATGTCGGATAATAGAACAAAAGAGGCGATAGAAAAAGGTTCTCCTGATGATTTTATAAAGGCTTTGATTCGTAATAATCATGATGAACTGCCAGGTTTAGTAACTAGTGCTTGTGGGCAGAGTGCGATACTGACATTACTTTATATGTATTCTTATGCAGATAATATATCTATTCGTCATATTCTTTATAAGAATTCAGGAGATTCGGAGTATGGAGAGAAGGATCGAGTGGTTGGTTATCATTCTTTTATTTTTAAAAGAAATAGACCTGCTGATAAGCAGTGTAAGAAATTTTTTCTTTCAGGCAATGAAAAGACGGAGCTGCTTAAGATAGCTAGAGATGCTATTAATGCTACACTACGCACTAAGTCATTGCCGCGTAGTTCTTCTTATGACTTAACTAAAACATTGATGTTGCCATGTGGCGCTTTCGTTACTTTAAATGAAAATGGTAAATTGAGAGGGTGTATAGGTAGGTTCGCAGTTCATCAGTCTCTTTATGAGGTGGTTCAGGAGATGGCTGTGGCTGCTGCTTTTGAAGATCCACGTTTTAGTAATGTAGAGGAGAGTGAGATGGAAAAGATTAATATTGAAATATCAGTATTGTCGCCATTGAAAAGAATTTATAGTATTGATGATTTTTCTTTGGGAAAGCATGGAATTTATATAAAGAAGGGTATGTGTAGTGGTACTTTTTTACCTCAGGTGGCTAAAGAAACAGGTTGGACGAAAGAAGAGTTTTTGGGACATTGTTCTCATGATAAAGCAGGATTATCGTGGGAAGGATGGAGGGATGCTGAGCTTTATACCTATGAGGCAGTAGTATTTAATGAGTAGATAATTTTTATAGATTATAAATAAATGGCAATGAATAAAGAAGCTTTGTTTTATGAGAAAACTTTTAAAGGAATCAGGTGTCATATTTGTCCTCATGAATGCCTTATTCCAGAAGGAAAGTCTGGGTATTGTAGAACTCGAGTTAATCATGATGGAGTTTTATATACTGTAGCATACGGAAATCCATGTGCAGCTAGTGTGGATCCAGTCGAGAAGAAACCTTTATTCCATTTTTTGCCTGCTAGTCAATGTTTTTCTATAGCGACTGCGGGATGTAATCTTTCTTGTCTTAATTGCCAGAATTGGGAAATATCTAGCAAGAGTCCTGATGAAACGATAAATATGAATTTACTGCCAGAAAAAGTCGTAGATAGATGTATTAAGATGGGATGTTCGTCTATAGCTTATACTTATACTGAACCGATTACTTATTATGAATATACTTATGATACTGCTGTTATAGCTCATGAGCATAGGATTCGTAATATTATGGTATCTGCTGGATATATTAATAGGGAGCCTTTGCTGAAATTATGTAAAGTTATTGATGCTGCTAATATTGATTTGAAATCATTTAGTAATGAAATATATTTGAAATTGAATGGTGTGAAGTTAAATCCTGTTTTGGATACATTGAAGACATTAAAGGATGAAGGAGTGTGGCTAGAAATCACAAATCTGCTTATTCCTTCTTGGAATGATGATATGGATATGGTGAAGCGAATGTGTAATTGGCTCTTTGAAAACGGGTTTGAAGATACTCCTCTTCATTTTAGTAGGTTCTTTCCTATGTATAAGCTGTCACAACTTCCTCCTACACCTGTCACTGCACTGAAGACTGCTAGAAATATTGCCATGAACGAGGGTATAAAATATGTTTATGCTGGCAATGCACCTGAACTGGATATGGAAAATACTATTTGTCCACATTGCCATAGAAATTTAATTCGACGTCGCGGGTATAGAATCTTAGAAAATCATATAAAGCAGGGGCAATGTGAGTTCTGTGGTGAAAAAATAGCAGGAGTTTGGGAGTAAGGCATAATTTTCCCCATAGCAAAATAGATATGTATAGTGGAAATATAGGCTTGTTTTGTGTATGTAGAAGTGCCATGAATTGCTATTCATAAAGTTTAGAAAGTAAGATATTAAATATTAAATTTTGTATAATAATTATATTGTATTAATTTTATGTGTTTTGAATATTTTATATTGAAAACCACAGAAATATATACCAATGTAGTCTAAATTAGTATAAAATTATATAATGAAATAACACAAAGAGTTAGGTTATCGAAGCGATGTACAACATGTTACACTGCCAGAAATAGCTATGATACCAAAGGTTTGAAACAGATAATATGAGTAAGATTACACAAAACATAAAATCATTCAAAGTCATTTATCCACAAGTATATTCATATATTCTACCAAAACGAAAGCAGAATATTGGCTCACAAAAAATAGGATATACTGAGAGAAAAAATGTTGACGAAAGAATACGAGAACAAGTAAAAACAGCAGCTTTTAATGAAGCATATACCAAGTTGTGGAGTGCTCCTGCTTTTTTTGAAGATAATAATGAAAGTTTTACAGATATAGATTTCCATAGATTTCTTGAAAAGAAAGGAATTGAAAGAAAAATTGAGCTTGGAAGGGAATGGTTCTATTTCGACGGGGAACCATTCAAATCAAAGCTCTTGTTTGATCTTTTTCGTAAAGAACGTTTTGCAGCCCTTCAAAAAAATAACGGAAAAATAGATTATACCTTGCGTCTTGAACAAGAAGAAGCCGTTAAAAAAGCACTTGAGTATTTTGAAAAAACTGAAAAAGGAGAATTCCTTTGGAATGCCAAACCTCGTTTTGGTAAAACTTTAGCAAGTTATGATTTAGTAAAACGCTTAAAGGCAAAGAAAGTCCTTATTGTAACCAATAGACCAGCTATTGCCAATTCTTGGTTTGATGATTTTGAAAAGTTTGTTGATGACTATGCATTTATATCTGAGACTTCGTCCTTAAAGAATAGAGCCACCCTTACGAGAGAACAACATATTGCAATGCGCCCCATTAAACCACTTATTACTTTTCTTTCATTACAAGACCTAAAGGGTTCCAAATACTTTGGTGGTAATTACGACAAATTACGATGGGTTGCTGAGTTGGAATGGGACGTATTGATAATCGACGAAGCTCACGAAGGCATAGACACAGGAAGAACCGATGCCGCTTTTGATGTGATTAAACGTAAACATACACTTTATCTATCTGGGACACCATTTAAAGCATTGGCTAATGAGAAATTCCCCAAAGAAGCCATTTACAATTGGACCTATTTAGATGAACAAAAAATAAAACAGAAAGAGTTAGAAGAAGGCGAAATTGGTGAACATACTGAGTTACCTGACCTAAAATTATTTACGTATCGAATTTCTCAAATGACTACAGCGCAAGTAAATGAGGGAATTGAAATAGATGAGGAAACGCGTGATTATGCTTTTGATTTGAATGAGTTTTTCAGAGCAAAAGATAAAAAATTTGTGCACGAAAATGAAGTAAGGGAATTTCTAAAAAATCTAACTTCCAACAAAAAATATCCTTTCTCGACACCTGAACTCAGAGAAGAACTAAAACATACTTTTTGGTATGTGGGTAATAGAGTGGACTCTGTAAAAGCACTTGAACAATTGCTTAAAAAAGATCCTATATTCAAGGAATACAAAATAATTGTTGCAGCAGGTGATGGTAGAAGTTTTGAAGAAGAGGCGAACGATTTTAAAAGAAACGAGTCTTCTCTTCAAAAAGTAAAAAAAGCTATAGCTGAAAATGATAAAACCATTACGCTTTCGTGCGGACAATTAACAACTGGAGTTACCGTAAAAGAATGGACAGCTGTGCTGATGCTCACCGATATTAAATCTCCTTCGCTTTACATGCAAGCAGCTTTTCGAGCTCAAAATCCTTATAAAGAGTTTAGAAATGGTGAATTAGTTTCAAAAAAATCAGCTTATCTGTTTGATTTTGCTCCAACTCGAGTGCTTGAAATCTATGACCAATTTGCTAATGGCTTAAATCCCAAAGCGGTTAAAGGTGAAATAACAGAAAAAGACAGAGAGGAAAACATTCAAGAGCTTCTTAACTTCTTCCCCGTAATATCTGAAGATGTTAACGGTGAAATGATTGAACTTGATGCTAACAAAGTATTGACTTTCCCAAATGCTTTGGCAGCATCAGAGATTGTAAATGCTCGGTTTATGACCAATCTTTTGTTTAATGATACCTTGAAAGGTGTCTTCAATTTCCCTAAAGAAATAGAGGACATCTTAGATAAAATGCAAGTGGAAAAAAATAAGCGTATTCAAAAGACCACAAATACGATTGATCTTGATGAAGCTCGGACTGTAAACAATAACAAAACAAAAGAGATAAATAACAACACTGAAATCATCCTTGGCGAAAAAATATTCAAAACGAATACCGAACGAGTTGTAGATAATTTATTAGAGCAGAATAATGAGCAAATTCATGCTGATGATTTGATTGAAAAGGTTTCAGAAGTTGCCGAGCCTTTGATTGCAAAATATAAAGAAGTCTATAAAGCAACTCAAGCAGAAACCAACGAAGTAACAAAACAAATTCAAGAAAAAGTAAAACAGATTGCTGAAGAATTCAACAATGCTGAGATTAAAGACAGTGCGGCTCTCAAGCAAAAATTAATTGATACCATTGAAGTTGATTTTGTCAATAATAAGGTAACGCAAAAGGAAGAAGAAAAGGTAGAAAAAATTCAAAAAACCAAAGAAGAAGAGATAAGAGACAGACTACGTTCTTTTACCCGTACCATTCCAATGTTTATCATGGCTAATGATTCTAGAGAAGAAATTACCATCGATAATTTTGATGTAGAAATTGACGATAAAGATTTCCTTGACCTTACCAGCATCACAAAAGAAGAATTTCACAAATTGCGTGATGGCTTTGACTATGAAGAAGATGGAAAAAGAAAAACCTTTCAAGGGGTGTTTAACAAATACCGTTTTAATGCCTCTATTGCAGAATTTAGGTTAAAAAAAGAGCAATTATCCAATTATTTTACGGCA
>JBAYDV010000017.1:0-27393 GCA_041668045.1 Bacteroidales bacterium
ACTATGGACCATGAAAAAGGTATTGCACGAAGACTTCCTCCTATGCCTAATAAAGATCAAAAGGCAGAGGATATGAAAGTTAATCGTAGGAATATCCTAGAAGTAAAAATCAGTTCTGGTGACCGTATATTCGCTGGTGGAGAATATCTTTCTGATGCTAGTCAACTTGATGAAATCGTTATTAATTTTTTCACTAATCCAAATAATAGTGACAAACTACCATCTTTCAAAACAAAAAATATTGAAGGATTTGGAGAATGTCGAGTTTCTGAAGGTGTAATATCACTTCAAAATGATAGAGCTACTCATTATGATATATATTTGAGAGTTCAAAATGCACTAGTAAGAGCTATTAATACACTACGTGATAATTTTGCTATGCAGAATTGGGGTAAAAAATATGAAGATTTAGATGATGCACATCAAAAAATCGTTCGTAAAGCAGTACCTCAAAGTATTTCTGAATCAGAACCAGTTAACGTAGGAAAAAAATAATAAAGGAGAATCAATATGGCTAAATTTGTCAGAAAAGGAAAAAATGAAGGGAGCCCTAGTATTAATACATCCTCCCTACCTGATATTGTATTTATGATTCTTATGTTCTTTATGGTATCGACAAGTATGCGTAAAACAGAAAGAATGGTCTCTGTCAAACTTCCAGTAGCTAGTGAAATAGCTAAGCTTGAAAGAAAAGATCTTTCTTCATACATATACATTGGAAAGCCTACAGAACAATATCAATCACAATTTGGTACAGACGCTCGTATACAGTTAAATGATTCATTTAAAAGTGTAGGAGATATTGGAGATTTTATCGCAGCAGAGCGTGAAAACTTAAGTGAAGGCGATCGTCAATTTATGACAGTTTCTCTTAATATTGATAAGGATACTCGTATGGGTATTGTTACAGATGTTAAGCAAGAATTAAGACGCTGTTCAGCTTTAAAAATCATGTATGTAGCTAATCAACAGTATAAGAAGTACTAAAATTTACATAAAACCTAAAAAAGGGGAACTTACTAATATGTAGTTCCCTTTTTTTATGTATTTTTGTAAGCAAAAGAAAATTATAAATAATATTATGGATAGAACTAGAGTTATCGATATTTTTAAAACTAAACCTGGTCAAGATGTACTTGTTAAAGGTTGGGTTAGAACTAGAAGAGGAAATAAAAACATTTCATTTATAGCATTAAATGATGGATCAACTATAAAGAATATTCAAATAGTTTGCGAGTTAGCTTCATTTGATGAAGAGATGCTAAAAAAAATAACTACTGGTGCTTGTATTAAAGTAGCAGGAGCATTAGTTGAGTCTCAAGGAAAAGGACAATCAGTAGAAATTCAAGCTAAAGAGATAGAAGTTTACGGTACAGCTAATCCAGATACATATCCATTGCAGAAAAAAGGACATAGCATGGAATTTCTTAGGGGTATAGCGCACTTAAGACCAAGAACGAATACCTTTAGTGCTGTCCTTCGTATAAGACATAATATGGCTTTCGCTATTCATAAATTTTTCAATGATAGAGGTTTTTATTACATACATACTCCATTAATTACAGCCTCAGATGCAGAAGGTGCCGGAGAAATGTTTCAGGTAACTACTTTGGATATGAAGAATCCTCCTCTTTGTAAAGATGGAAGTATAGATTATTCTAAAGACTTCTTTGGTAAAGAAACAAATCTTACGGTTAGTGGACAACTTGAAGCTGAATTAGCAGCTATGGCACTTGGTAATGTTTATACATTCGGCCCTACTTTCAGAGCTGAAAACTCTAACACTCCTAGACATCTTGCTGAATTCTGGATGATAGAACCAGAAATGGCTTTTTATGAAATTAAAGAGAATATGGATTTAGCCGAAGAGTTTATTAAATATTGTGTTAATTATGCTTTGACTAACTGTAAAGACGATCTTGAATTCTTAAACAAGATGATAGATAAAGGCTTAATCGAAAGATTACAAAGCGTAGTTGCAGAAGATTTCGTCAGACTACCTTATACTGAAGGTATTAAGATTCTTACTGAATCTAAAGAAAAATTTGAATTCCCTGTATCATGGGGCGTAGATTTACAAAGCGAACACGAAAGATATCTAGTAGAAAAGCATTTTAAAAGACCAGTTATATTAACTGATTATCCTAAAGATATTAAGGCTTTCTATATGAAACAGAATGATGATGGTAAGACTGTAAGAGCTATGGACGTCTTATTCCCTAAGATTGGAGAGATCATCGGAGGTTCACAGAGAGAAGAAAATCTTGATAAATTATTAACTAGAATAAACGAGATGGGTATGAAAGAATCAACACTAGATTGGTATGTTGATACTCGTAGATTTGGTACTGCACCTCATAGTGGTTTCGGTTTAGGATTCGAAAGACTATTACTATTCGTAACCGGTATGGCTAACATTAGAGACGTGATTCCTTTTCCAAGAACTCCAAAGACAGCTGAATTTTAAAAAAGAATAGATATGTTAATTATAGGTATAGCCGGGGGCACTGGTTCCGGAAAAACAACAGTTGTAAATAAAATTGTATCTTCGTTTAAACCTGGAGAAGTAGTAGTTATCCCTCAAGATTCCTATTATAAAGATAGTAATTTACCACTTGAAGAAAGATTAAAACAGAATTTTGACCATCCAGATTCTATAGATTTCGATTTACTAAATGAACAAATAGAAGATCTGAGAAATGGTAAAACTATTCAACAGCCTGTTTATTCTTATTTAACATGTTCCCGTTCAAAGACGGAAACAGTTACTGTTAATCCAGCACATATTATTATAATAGAAGGCATCTTAATTTTCACTAATCCGAAATTAAGAAGCCTCCTGGATATTAAATTTTTCGTAGATGCAGATGCTGACGAAAGACTTCTTAGAGTCATCCAAAGAGATGTTCTTGAAAGAGGACGTACAGTTAAAATGGTAATGGATAGATATGTTTCTACTCTTAAACCTATGCATTTACAGTTTATAGAACCTTCTAAAAGATATGCAGATATTATTATACCTCAAGGTGGTAATAATAACGTAGCTATTGATTTTTTAACGGCTATAATAGAGAAACAGTTAAGTAAATTTGCTAATAAATAGATATTGTCAATAATGAGTAAAAAAAGTAATCGATTTGGTTTATATCTTACGATCATTTTCCATTTAGTGATCATAATCATTTTGCTTACTTATTCTATTCATTCTGTCGTACGAAAGGATAGTTCTTTTTTAATAGACTTTTCTGAACAGGAAAAAGAAGAAGCTATTCAAAAGCAAGAAACAGAGAAACTGAAAGAAGAAAAAATGAAAGAGAGCGTTGCTGATGAACTTAATAAATTATTAGGTAAGTCATCAGCTTCTGTTCCAAGAAATGCTATCGTAAATGCTGATAAACATGTTAAAGACGATAGATTCAAAAACTCTGATGAAGTTTATGATGAGGCTAAAGAATTACAGCGAAAATTAGATGAAGCGAGACGAGAAGCAGAAAAATATCAAGATGGAGAAAATATCTATCATAATATTAAGAAAAAAACAAACAAAAAGACTCAAGCATATTCTGGTCCCTCCGTTTTATCATATTCTTTAGATGGCAGGAATTCTCTATATCTACCTATACCTGCATACAAATGTTATGGTAGCGGCGATGTATCAGTAGCTGTCGTAGTTAACAGAAATGGTTATGTAGTTTCTGCTAAGATAATAGAAAGTGTATCGTCGAAAGATGACTGCCTGATTAGAATGGCGATAAAGGCTGCTAAATCATCTAGATTTACAGCGTCTAGCACTGCTCCTTCCCATCAAGCAGGTAGCATTGTTTACAGATTCGTAGCGCAATAAATAGAAATAAAATTACTATTTATTAGCAGCTTCTATTATAACATTATCAATTTTCGATATTATTGGATAGAAGGCATCATCTCCTAATGATGAATACCTTGCTATACTAGCTCTAAGCTGAGTCATTATGGTATATTCTGATATTTTCCATTGCCTTGATGAAAATTTAATACCATATTTTGTAAAATAATCTATATAGTTCTTCTTAAGATTCATAGAATCTAATAAAGCATTAAGCTGTTCAATATTTTTTACATTTCTAAGCTTAGTTCTATATATATCGGCCAATTTCATGCTATATTTAAGAGCTAAACTATGTTTATTTAAATTAATAAGTAAATCAGTAACCCCTACTGTATCAATTGGCACGAATACATCTGGTATTATTCCTCCCCCACCATATACTATTTTTCCTTTAGGTGTGGTAAATTTTAATGAATCATTATGAGGAATGCTATCAGCTGAAGTCATTTCACCTCTTTTATATCGCTCTAATATATCATAGGCATACTCACGACTAGAAGTAAATGGTTTTTGTATACATCTACCTGTTGGCGTATAATATCTGGCTACTGTAAGACGTATTCCAGAGTGGTCTGTGAAATTTATTGGTTCTTGTACCAGTCCTTTACCAAAAGAACGCCTTCCATAAATAGTAGCTCGATCATTATCTTGCATAGCCCCTGCGAATATCTCGCTTGATGAAGCTGAATTTTCATCTATCAATATATCTAGATTAATATCTTGACATATTCCTGTTCCATCAGAGAAAAACTCTTGTTTTTTTCTATGAACTCCTTTCATATATACTATCAACTTATGTGCAGGGAGAAATTCATTTGATAATAATAAGGCTTGGTCGAGATAGCCCCCACTATTTTCGCGTAAATCGAAAATTAAACTCGTCATTCCACTTTTAAGCATTGGAACTATAGCCTTTTTAAACTCATCGTGGCTTGTTCTTGCAAATTTTGATAGCTTTATATAACCAAGAGTATCATTCATCATATAAGCTACATCTACTGATTTAGCCGGTATCTTACCCCTTGTTATATCGAATGATAAAAGATCTTTTATTCCATTTCTCTTAATCTTTAGATTAACCTTTGTATTAGCTAGACCTTTTAAATGACTGACTAAAGAGTCTTGTGGATATTTAACACCAGCCACTAATATATCGTCTATTTTAATAATTCTATCCCCTGATAATAATCCTACCTTTTCTGAAGGGCCTCCTTTAATTACTGTCATAATTACAGCTGTGTCTGCAGGAACATTAAACATAATCCCTATGCCATCGAAATTTCCACTTAAATCCTGAGTAGCATCTTTAAGTTCTTTAGGTGGAAGATAGACAGAATGAGGATCTAGCTGTTTCATTATAAGTGGTATCGTTTTTTCTGTAAAACCCTTATAATCTATCGTGTCAACATAATTTTTATCTATCTGATTCAAGATAAGATTTATCTTACTCCATTTCGCGTAATTATTAAAAAGAATCTTGTCTTTTTTAACATCTATATATCTTGTAATAATACTACCTAACATCACAAATATCAGTGCTACAAGGGTATATTTAATAATTTTTAAAATGTCGTTAACCTTCATTATCCTTTAATCTAATTGTAAAATATCTATGCCTACGCGTTTTAATAAATTTATTCCATCTTTTACTCTGTAGTCTTTTCTATATACGACTCTTACGATTCCGGCTTGTATAATTAATTTAGCGCATTCAATACATGGAGCATCTGTAACATATAGAGTAGCACCTTCACTACTATTTCCTGATTTAGCTACTTTAGTTATAGCATTGGCTTCCGCATGAAGGACATAAGCTTTTGTAAGCCCATTTTCATCTTCACAGACATTTTCAAATCCAGAAGGAGTACCATTGTATCCATCTGATATTATCATTTTATTTTTCACCAATAAAGCGCCTACTTTTCTTCTAACACAATAAGAATTTTGCGCCCACCTTTCGGCCATATCTAAATAACTTAAATCAAACTGTAATTGTTTATCCATAATTTAAATATTAGTTATTTCTTTGATATAAATATCTTTTTATACTTCTTTTAGGAGTTTTTGCAAATTCTTCTGGCATTAATTCTATGGAATTTACCTTTAAATAACTTGGGGACATTTGATTTAATTCGGCTACATTTTTTTCTAAATTCTTTTTTAAAGCCTTTAAATCTAGTCCATCTGAAGAGGCTAACTCTTCATCTGGATATATCAGAGCTACTAATTTATTATTAACACTAATCACCAATGATTCGATTACATAAGGTAAATTATTAATACCACTTTCTATTTCTTCAGGATAAATGTTTTGACCTGAAGGTCCTAATATCATCGTTTTACTTCTTCCTCTTATAAATAAGAAACCATCTTCATCTACTACTCCTAAATCTCCTGTCTTCAACCACCCATCTTCTGTTAATACAGCTTTAGTCGCTTCCTCATTTTTATAATATCCCATCATAACATTATCTCCTTTTACCAGGATTTCACCTGGAACATTATGAGGATCAGAAGAGTTAATTTTTAACTGCATTCTAGGTACTATTCGACCACATGAGTGAAGTTTGTGTTCATTCCAATGTGCATAACAAATTATTGGTCCACACTCAGTCATACCATAGCCTACCGTATATCTGAAACCTATTTTTTTGAAAAATGTCTCTGCTTCTTTATTAAATGCAGCTCCTCCAATAATAACCTCTTCAAATTTTCCTCCAAAAGCTTCACATAATGCTGTATCTATTTTCTTATAAATCTTTTGATCTATAACTGGTACATTCATAAGTAATTTCAGACTCCCTTTTTCTAATAAAGGTTCTAGACGCTTCTTATAGATTTTTTCTATCACCATAGGAACTGAAATAATAATATCAGGTTTTACTTCGGCGAAAGCATCTAAAAGTACTTTCGGTGTTGGAAGTCTCGTTAAGAAGTGTACGTGTGCTCCTATTATCATCTCGAACAAAAATTCGAATAAAAAACCATACATATGAGCAGTTGGTAACATAGAAACGCAATTAGACCTACTATTCATATGAGGTTCTACCTCTTTTGCAAAATATAAATTGGAGATCAGAGATTTATAAGATAACATTACACCTTTAGAAAAACCTGTAGTTCCAGATGTATAATTTATCATAGCTAATTCATCTGGTTTATCCTTATAATAAGATATATCATTTGGTCCGAAATTCTTAGGATATCTCTGTCCAAAGAGTTCATTTAACCTATTAAATGCATTATTGATTTCTTTTCTATTTGAATATAAAAGAGATAAATCTGAGAGTAAAATAATCGCCTCTATATTAGGCATTTCATTCTGTGATAATCCTTCCCATATCATATCTCCAACGAAGAAAAGTCGTGCATCAGAATGATTAACTAAATGATAGATATTAGTCGTAGTAAATTCATTCAATAAAGGTACAGGAACTGCTCCATATGTAAGAGTAGCTAAAAAAGCTACACCCCAATTTGCTTGGTTTTTTCCGCAAATGGCTACTTTATCTCCTTTTTTCAAATCACACATTTTAAATACAATGTGCATTTTTTCGATTTTTCTAGCGACATCACGGTAATGAATCGTAACACTTTTATAATTAGTAAGAGCTGGATTATTCCAATTCTTTTTAATACTTTTCTCGAGTAATTTATTTAAAGACTCTGTCATATTGTTTAATTATCTATATTATTACTTAAAAGATTGAAGATTACATAAATGTGAGTATAAACCTTTTTCATTTAAAAGTTCTTCATGAGTTCCTCTTTCAACTATTTTTCCTGCTTCCAAGACTATTATATTATCAGCGTTTTGTATAGTAGAAAGCCTATGTGCAATAACTATAGAAGTTCTATTTTTCATTAAATTATTTAAAGCATTTTGTACCAATTGTTCACTTTCGGTATCCAATGCTGAAGTAGCTTCATCTAATATAAGAATTGGAGGATTTTTTAAGACAGCTCGAGCTATGGCTAATCTCTGTCTTTGTCCTCCTGAAAGATTTAATCCTGCATCTCCAATATTAGTATTATAACCATCACTCATTTGTAAAATAAAGTCGTGAGCATTAGCTATTTTAGCTGCATTAATAATATCTTCTTCCGTTACACCTTCCATACCAAACTTAATATTATTATATACATTATCATTAAATAATATAGCATCTTGATTAACTATACCCATAAGAGAAATAAGATTTTGTTTGTTATATTTTCTTATGTCTATACCATCGATCATTATACTACCTGAATTCACATCATAAAATCTAGGCAATAAATCTGCTATAGTCGATTTACCACCTCCAGATGGACCTACAATAGCTATTGTTTCTCCTTTCTTTACTTCGAAATTAATATTCTTAAGAACAGGATCATCAGAATATTGGAAACAAACATCTTTGAATTTTATATTAGTTTTGAATTCTGATATTTTAACTGGATTTTTAAGTTCTTCTATCTTTTCAGGGACGTCCAATATAGCGAATATTCTATCTCCTGATACAAGACCTTTCTGTATATTCGCCCACGCTTTAGCAATAGCTTTCGATGGTTCTAAAACTCTCCAATAAAATGCTATATAAACTACGAACTCTGACCAAGTTAAATCTAATTTTCCATTGATATTTAACCAACCACCATAAAATAATACTAGAGATGCTACTGTAATTCCTAAAAATTCAGATAAAGGAGTGGCTAAAGCATTCCTTTTTAATAAATTCTTAGATACGCGTCTATGACGTTCGTTGGTTTTATTAAAAGATGCACGTACATATTTTTGACCATTAAAGGCTTTAATTATTCTAGCTCCTGATATTCCTTCTTCGAAATGACTGATTATTCTACCCATCAAGGACTGCCTGATACTAGCATCACTTCTTAACTTTTTACTTAGAGACCCAATGGCAAAGGCCGAAACTGGTAGAGTAACTATGGTCACAATGGTCAGTTGTGGAGACATATAAAATAAAGCAGCCAGGAAACCTATAATTAACAGGGGTTCTCTAAAAACTACTTGAAAACTATCAGCTACACTATTTTGTACTTCATTTACATCATTTGAAATACTAGATAAAATATCTCCTTTACGTCGATTATGAAAATATCCTATATCAAGAATCGAGATTTTATCAAAGAGGTCTTTTCTTATACCCTTCATTATATTAGTCCTCATACTTATCAAAACTGTTCTTGATAAATAATAAGTTACATTGGCTAATAAAGAAGCTATTATTAATAAAAGACAAACGAAGATTAATCCATGAAGAGGTCCACTGGTCGCCATTATCTCAGATAGATAATACGAAAATATACCTTTTAGATAATCTACACTTAAAACAAACTCTGGCTTAACTAAATTAGTTGATATAGAATCTGATGAAAATAATACGTTTAATAATGGGCCAACTAATCCATAATTCAAAATTCCGAATAAAACCGAAAATATAGATAATATTAAATAACTTGGTACATATTTACTATAAGGCTTAGCATAAGCTAAAAGTCTTTTAAATGTTTTCATTCTTTTTTTCTTTTACCTGTTCATAATCTACATATTCTCCCACATCTTTGGTCACTACTTTTTTTCGAGAAGATGCATCATGAGATACAAAAGTAGTCCCTTCTTTCTTATCTCGTTTTTCTTTTCTAGAATTTCCATACATCTTATCAGCACGTTTTCTAGTGTACCATAATAGAATAGAGGGCAAATATCTAAATAAAACCCGGAATAAAATAATTATTACAATTAATGTTAATAAAAAACCCATAAATTAATTAATGTTTAGATAGCTTCCTTGTCTTCAGATTGAGAATCATTTCATTTTTTTCTTTAGTAGTTACAGCTACTTCGTAAGAAGACCTGATTTTAAAATCTGTATCAGGAGCTAACATGTTTTTGTCAGCATCTTTTACAACAATCGCACCATGTATATCATAAATAGTTGTTTGTCTAAAAGTTCTTACTATCCAATAGTACTCATTTCCTACTTTAAATAATGTCGGTAATTTTTTAATTTTATCTTTAGATGTTATAGGAATAAAACCTTTCACTGGCTTACCTTTTATATCATATAACATTAGAGTATTATCATCATGGAGAATAATCATTTGATATTTTTTATCTCCTGCCATATCATAAATTTTGGGCCCTAAAATTATTTTTTTACTTAATGTAATAGGGAATGGGCGCACCCAGCGGCCTAATCTATCTAATAAATAAACTTTATTACCAGCCCCAAATATCATTTGTAATTTATTATTATGGAAGTAATCTATTTGATCTACATTTCCACAGATTGGCTTATCAAATAATACACTCCACTTAGCTCTTTTATGTTCATCAACTAATCGGATAGCATTATTTTTAAACTGCTGAATATAATTTGTTTTTTTATTTATATAGTTTATAACTGGATATGGACCTTTTGGAATAATTAGTGGTGAATCATCCACGATTTCTGCCACATTGTCAGATAAAAATGAAAAATTGATTTTTTGTTCATCTCCATCATTAATGACTTTAAGAGATATGAAACTAAAATTACATTTTTTCAATCCGTTTAATATAGATTCAGAGTATTTAGTTTTAAAGATTTCTGGAATATCATTTTTACATCTTTCTAAATTAATTAAAGTTAACATAGAAGACTGTCCAGATAATGTAAAACTCATTGGAGTATCTTTAATATATGTGGCCAAAGAAATATATTCTTCTGATAAATAGCCTTTTTTAATAGTAGTTAAAATAGATTTTTTTCCAATAATCACCCATTGATTATTAACTACTGTATAAAATTCATCTTCACTAGGCTCGAAGGCTTTACCTAATAAAGACGATAAATATCGTTTAAAGATGAAATGATTTATTTCTTCTTCGTTATTTTTTAAAGCATCAGTATTATTAATCTTCATTAATAGAATTTTAGAAGGAGCTAATTGTTCTCCTGATAAATCTATAGATACTGAGACTATTTTTTTCACATCTAATGAGAGAAACCAGTCTTTCGTAGATATATCTGTCTTAGAATTTTTTTTCGCTAAATAATTTATATAATTATAATCTTTAGTGTTTTTTTGAGCCTCAACATAATCACTATAAGAAGATAAAAATGATTGAGAGTCATTTATTGAGAAAGAAACTAGATATTTTACATTATATGGTAGTAAATTCAGTAATTCTTTATCTTCTTGATTACCTTGATTATGTAGTATAGAAATAAAATTCTTTGGGTCCGTACTTCCGTATAATTTTCCATTTCCATATACGTAAGTATCACCTAAGTCCAAATTCAATGTTACCCAATTAGAATATTGAGAAGCAAAATCAGCATATTTCAGATAATTATAATTGACAGCACCGGAAAAAAGTTTTCCTATATTCTCATTATTAATATTAAAGGTAGCATTATCATTAGAATATGCTATCATCTTTGAGTAATACTTATTATCTACAATAGAAGTGTTACTATCTATATGACGTATAGAAGTTTCAATAATGACACTGGAAGTAGAAGCTATTAAAATATTATTATTTACTGCGAATGAGATGCCTGCTCTAGAGCTAGAATAAATAGTATGTCCAGAATAATTTCTTTTCTCAATAGAATTATATTTCGTTGATATTTTGGAAATAAGTTGTTGGACATCTATATTTTTAGGCAGAGAAAGTGCGAATAAAGCTGATATTGTATTTCTGCTAGAGTAATGAACAGAAATTATAGATCCTCCTTTATCTACATTAGAAGATATGTTTTTTATGAATTTTAGTAAAGCATCTTCATTATTAATAAAATTATTAATATTAGAAGGCTCTTGACTTATCCATTGTTTTATTTTACTAAATTTATTAAAATCACAAAAAACCACTGCATCTGTAGGTATAGCTTTTATAGAAGCTAAACATGAATTACTTATAGATGAAGTGCTTTGGTTATTATCATTTATATAAAAAAGCTTGTATAAAAATACTCCTATAGCAGATAATAAAATTACTGCCACTATTGAAAATATCCATACAAGCTTTTTATTCATATCTTAATAATTTATTTAGTACTAAAAAGGTAAATCATCATCTGATTCATCTGATGAATTATCTGATGGAGCACCTAATGGCTCAGAAACTGGCATAGGAGGAGGAGTAGAAGGCATATTTGATGGAGAATCAGCTACATTTGTCTCTATTCTCCAAGCTTTGATATCCGTATACCATCGACCATTATATTCTCTTGACTCGATATTTATAGATACTTTGAGTATATCCCCTTCTTTAAATGCCTCGAGATCTTTTACTTTATCTTCTCCCCAGACATTTATACATACTTTTTTAGGATATTGCCCAGGAGTCTCAATAATAAAATCTTGCTTTTTCCAAGGCCCTCTATTTGAATTACCACTTTGAACTGGTAATTTCATATCCAATTTTCCTACGATTTCTAACGCCATAAATTATTTAGTTTTAGCTGGTGATACTTTCTTAACCTCAACTTTAAATGTTAAAGCAGAATTAGCTGGGATTGGACCATAAGCTTTATCACCATAACCTAAGTTAGCTGGAATATAAAGTTCGATTTGTCCACCTTCTCCAACATAAGTAAGACCTTCGCCCCATCCTTTGATTACACCATTAAGTGGGAATGTAGCAGGAGTTCCTCTTGTGTAAGAAGAATCAAATACTGTACCATCAAGAAGTTTACCTTCATAATCAACTGTTACTGTATCAGTAGGACCAGCTTTAACATCAGATCCTTCTTTTATAATTTTATATTGAAGACCACTTTCAGTAGTTACAACACCATCTTTTTTAGCATTTTCTTCAAAGAATGCTTTAGCTTCTTCTACATTCTTAGTGGCAGCGAATTTTTGTCTTTCGTTCATATAAGATTGGATAAGTGACATAACTTCTTTATCTGAAATTTTAAGAGAATCTTCGTTAAATACGTCCATTCTACCTTTATCTACTTGTGAAAGATTAATTTCACCCATATCAGTGTGTTTTACAGTCTCTCCAAACCATACACCAAGTGCATAACTTACAGAATCTATTTTTGAAGATGACGTATTTGGCATACGATCTCCTTTGTTAATTACACCACTATTACATGATGATAAAGCAAGAACACCAAATAGTCCTGCAGTTAAAAATAATTTAGTTACTTTCATTTTGATTTTTTAATTTATTAATGTTAATATTAATTATTTATTTGAATTTTCTTTTTTTCTCAATTTTTTCTTAATCACTTTTGGACTTGTTTCATATAAAGCTATATAGCCAATTACAGCTGCTATAAAGGAAGTAAATAATATTATAGTTTCTCCTAATCCTACTGTATTTTTATCTACAAAGGCTACATTAGTAATAAAAAGAGACATCGTAAATCCTATACCTCCGATAAAACCTATCGCTAATATTTGTTTCCACGTTACGCCTTCAGGAAGACTAGTTAGTTTAGATTTTACTGATAACCAACTAAATATATATATTCCTAGAGGTTTACCTATTATCAAGCCTAAAAAGATTCCCCAGAAAATGGATGGTAATGGCCATACTATTATATCACTATTAAATGCTACTCCTGCATTTGCTAATACGAATAAAGGAATAATCACAAACGTAGAGAGAGGACGTAAAAAATGAATAAATCTATTCATGATTGGAGTTATTTCTCTAGTTTTATCATGCATTCTCTGTATAATATATTGTTCATCATTATGAGCCAATATCTTTCCATCCTCGTTAGTAAGTTCTTTAAATCTATCTAGTAAATAATCCATTCTTACGTGAAATCTTAATTCATTGATAGAAGAATGTGAAGGAATAGTTAAAGCTAACAATACTCCAGCTATAGCAGGATGTATTCCAGAATTATATATAAAATACCAAAGAACTATACCAAGTATAATGTAAATCCAAACTAGATTCACTTTAAGTCTATTTAACATTATTAGTATTAAAAAAACTCCTAGCGCTAATAATAAATATACAAAACTTATACTATATATATGATAAAATAGTGCAATCACTATTATGGAGCCAAAATCATCAGCTATAGCTAATGTCATAATAAAAACTTTCAAGGACACTGGACACTTATCTCCTAAAAGAGATAGTATAGCTACAGCGAAAGCTATATCAGTTCCTATAGGAATACCCCATCCATTAGCAAATTCCGTTCCCTGATTAAAAATAGAATAAATCAACATTGGAAATACCATTCCTCCAATAGCTGCTACTATAGGTAAAGCTGCTTTCTTAGAAGTAGCGATTTTTCCAACTAGCATTTCTCTTTTTATATCTAGTGTTACTAGAAAAAAGAAAGCTACCATCAAAACATCATTTACCCAATGTAATAAATCCATATTAAGATTTAGTTCACCAATAGTAATACCTGCTTTGATATGCCAAAGTTCATTTAAATATTTTAATCCTGGTACATTGGTTATAGTCAATGCTATAATAGTACATATAATTAAAATATATCCTCCTGTTGATTCATTATGAAAAAAAGCATTAAAAAATGCTCTCAAATTGGTATTTATCCCTTCTGAGTGATTTTTTCTAATCTTATTAAACTTTTTCATAATGCTTATCTGGTCCATTTCATTCCAAAAATTTCAGCTTTAACTGCAAATATACTCTTATTTTTCATTATTAAGAATAGAATAAAGTGAAAGTTTATATAAAAGACGTGCTCCCACATTAGCATCCCATTCTCCAAAATCAGATGGTGCTACTTCTACTAAATCAAAACCTATGATATTCTTTCTGGAATTTGCTAGTTTAATTAAGAAATAATCTATTTCATCAAAAGATATCCCTCCAGGTACTGGAGTACCTGTATTAGGACAATAATCTTGACTTAATCCATCTATATCTAAACTAATATAAATATTTTCTGGTAATCTATCAATTATTTGATCACATATATTATTCCACGTTTGTCCATTAAATAATTTTTTTCTTAAGTGAGCATTAGTAAAAGTCTCTACCCTATTATCCTTTTTTATTATTTCTTCTTCAGCATTACAAAAATCTCTCACTCCGACTTGTACTAATCTTTTTACTTGAGGTATATCTTTCAAAACATTGTACATTATAGATGCGTGTGAATAAGTAAAACCCTCATACGATTCTCTTAAATCGGCATGGGCATCAAAATGTAAAACACCAAATTCTTCACACTGTTCAGATAAGGCTTTTATTAAACCTAAGGACACACTATGGTCTCCACCTACTAAACCAACAAATTTATCTTTTTTAATAAAAGTTTTAGCTTCTTCATATACCCTGTCATTCATTAGACGACAAGCCTCATTTACATCTTTAATATCATTTTCATCAGGCTCTGCATCTCTCTCAAGAGCGTTTATAACCCGCAAAGCCTTTTTTCGGGCAATGTCATTTCGTCGATATATACTCTCGTCGCCTGAAAATGTGCTAATCTTCTTTCGCCATGCGAAAGGCACATTTTCATCGTGAAGGTCAATTTGTAAAGAAGCCTTCATAATACTCTTTGGACCACGACTTGTTCCTCCTTTATAAGATGCTGTCACATCCCAAGGCATAGATATTAGAATTAAAGATGATTCATCTATATTATATGGAAGTCCAAAATATCTCCCATTATCTACACCTACACTATCAGCATTAAAATTTTCCATTAGCACTATACTTTATTATTGCCTTAAAACTAACCTATTCCCTCTCTTAATATATCATGAATATGAATTAGACCGACATATGTTCCTTTCGATAAAACTACTACAGACGTGATTTGATATTTTTCCATAAGATTAAATGCTTGAACTGCTTGTGCAGATACATCTATGGTTTTTGGTCCTTTGGACATTATATCTATGGCTTTTAAAGAATCTATTGGCAAGCCTCTTTCTATCATACGACGTACATCTCCATCTGTTATAATTCCCATTAAATTATCTTGTAAATCAGTTACGACTGTGGCACCTAATCTATGATGCGAGATATTAACTATTACATCTTGCACATTATCATTTGGATAAACTTTAGGTCTATTAGTTGAATCAAATACATCTTCTACTGTCATGTAAAGACGTTTTCCTAATGATCCTCCTGGATGATATCTCGCGAAATCTTCAGGCGTAAAATGACGCATGGTAGAGAGTAGTACTGAGATAATATCTCCCATAACCATTTGTACAGTAGTACTTGAGGTTGGGGCTAAATTATTCTGACATGCTTCTTCCTTTACAGGTGTGTATAGTATATAATCCGAATGGCTAGCCAGATAAGAATCTTTGTTGGCTATTATAGCTACTATCGTGTTTCCCATACCTTTTATAAATGGTATAAGTCGTTTAATTTCTGAAGTATTACCACTTTTAGATATAAGTATAACTATGTCATCTTTTTGTACTACTCCAAGGTCTCCGTGTACAGCATCTGCTGCATGCATAAAAATGGCTGGAGTTCCTGTCGAATTCATAGTTGCTACTATTTTTTGAGCGATAATAGCACTTTTCCCAATTCCTGAAATAATTAGTCTTCCCTTACAGTTATGAAGTAAATTGATTATATTAATAAAATTATTATCAATATAATTAGGTAATTCATTAATAACCTTAACTTCTTTGTTTATAACTTCTAAGGCTAATTCTTTTAAATTAAATGTATCTTTTTTCATTAATTTTTTTGCATATAAATAAACTAATATATAACTTAGTATCACAAAGGTAATAAAATATGAAGATTACTTCAGCAGAACTACATAGTAAATTAAAAGAGTTTTTTGGTTTTGATTCATTTAAGGGTGATCAAGAAAAAATAATGATACATTTGATAGAGGGAGGAGATGCTTTCGTACTGATGCCTACCGGCGGAGGTAAATCTTTATGCTATCAGCTACCAGCTTTAATAATGCCAGGTACGGCAATTGTTATTTCCCCATTAATAGCATTAATGAAAAATCAAGTCGATGCTATTAGAGGTTTCGCTACTAGTAAAGAAGGAAACATAGCTCATTTCATGAACTCTTCTTTACATAAAGCTCAGATAACAGAGGTAAAAAGGGATTTACTCAACGGAGTAACTAAACTATTATATGTAGCTCCCGAATCATTAACCAAAGAAGAGAATGTTAAATTTCTAAAACAAATTAATATCTCATTTTTCGCAATAGATGAAGCCCATTGTATTTCAGAATGGGGACATGATTTTAGACCAGAATATAGGAGAATCAAAGAGATAGTAAATGAAATAGGTAGAGTTCCTATTATAGCCCTTACAGCTACTGCTACTCCTAAAGTGCAAATGGATATTCAGAAAAATCTGGGTATGATTAATTCTCAAGTCTTTAAATCATCATTTAATAGAGAAAATCTTTATTACGAGATTAGAGATAAAGCTAATGCCAAGAGAGAAATAATAAAATTCATAAAAAACAACTCTGGCAAATCAGGTATTATCTATTGCTTAAGCAGAAAAAAAGTCGAAGAGATAGCAGAGCTTCTTAATATAAATGGTATTAAAGCATTGCCATATCACGCAGGTATGGATGCATCTACTCGAGCGAAGACCCAGGATATGTTCTTGATGGAAGAGATAGATGTGATAGTAGCTACCATAGCTTTTGGTATGGGAATCGATAAACCAGACGTTCGCTTCGTTATACATTATGATATGCCAAAATCACTTGAGGGTTATTATCAAGAGACAGGACGTGCAGGTAGAGATGGAAAAGAAGGTCAGTGTATAGCATACTATAGCTATAAGGATATACAAAAATTAGAAAAGTTCATGCAGGGTAAACCTATCTCTGAGCAGGAAATAGGGAAACAACTTCTGCTGGAAACTGTAACATACGCAGAATCTAATAGATGCAGGAGAAAAATCTTACTGAATTATTTTGGTGAAGATTATACAGAAGAAAACTGTGGTAACTGTGATAATTGTCTTCATCCTAAGAAAATGTTTGATGGACAGAAAGATATGGCTTTAGTCATAGAGTTAATACATTCTATGAAAGAAGAATTCAAAATCGAACATTTAGCCAATATCTTAGCTGGAACTCAGAATTCTATAATCAAATCATATAATCATAACAAACTAAAATTATTTGGAGCAGGAAAGGAAAAAGGAATAAAATTCTGGTTGGCAGTCATAAGACAAGGATTGGTTCTCCATTTTTTAGATAAAAATATAGAAAAATATGGTTTGATATCGGTCACAGAAAAAGGAGAAGAATTCTACCAAAAGCCATATCCGGTTATGCTTACCGAAGATAGAAAATTCACCGTCGGTGATGATGACGAGAATGAAGATATTATCGTAGGTAATAATAAAAATATGGCAGGTGCCGGAGATCCTAATCTATTCAATATGTTAAAAGGACTTCGTCATGATATCGCCAGGAAAAGGAATTTACCTCCTTTCGTTATTTTCTCAGACCCTTCACTTGAAGATATGTCTATCCAATATCCTATAACTACCTCTGAATTAAAGAATTGTCAAGGTGTAGGAGAAGGAAAAGCTAGAAAATTCGGTAAAGAATTTTTAGAATTAATAGACAGATATGTAAAAGAAAATAATATAACTCGTCCAGATGAATTCGTAGTAAAATCTATAGTAAATAAATCTGCTAAGAAAGTTTATATTATACAAAATATTGATAGGAAAGTCTCTCTAGATGATATAGCTAAAGCTAAGAACATGGACCTTCTTGAGGTTATAGATGAAGTCGAAGCTATAGTCAACTCTGGTACCAAATTAAATCTTGATTATTATATACAAGAATATATAGATGAAGATAAAGTAGCTGATATTTTTGATTACTTCCGTAATGAAGCTGAAAGTGATTCGATTACTGATGCGATGAAAGAACTTGGTCCAGACTACGAAGAAGAAGAAATTAAACTAGTACGAATAAAATTCATGTCTGACTTAGCTAATTAAAAGTCAAAAATAGGAGTTTCATTTCGCCACCATGTTATCTGACGTTTAGCATAACGTCTAGAATTTCTTTTAATTAAACGCACAGCTTCTTCCATAGAGATTTTATGATCGAAATAATCGAATAGTTCACGATATCCGACTGTTCGAAGTGCAGGCATGTCACGATAAGGCATTAAAGATTTCACCTCATCGACTAAGCCCTCTTTCAACATAATATCGACTCTCCTATTGATTCTATCGTACAGTTCCTCTCGTGGACGAAGTAAATAACGTTTAGTTATTTTAAAAGGACGTTTCTTCACACTATCAGTTTTAAAAGAAGAAAACTTACGACCTGTCATTAAATATACTTCAAGAGCTCTGACTATTCGCTGACCATTGGCTAAATCAAGAACTTCATAAGTCTCTGGGTCCACTAACTTCAGTTCGGCTCTCAACGATTCTATTCCTTCATTTTTCAAGCGACTAGTCAACTCTTCACGTATTTTTTGGTCTGTTTTAGGAAAATCATCAAGACCATTACACAAAGCATCGACATATAATCCCGAACCTCCACACACTACCAAAGTATCATGAGTCTTAAATAATTCATCAATTAAGGTTAAAGCCTCTTTCTCATACTTCCCGGCTGTATAATAATCGGTCACCGAATGTGAAAAAATAAAATAATGCTTAACCTCTGCCAACTGTTCAGGAGAAGGAGGAGCAGTGCCTATCTTCATCTCTTTAAAAATCTGCCTCGAATCACATGAGATTATAGGAGATTTATATTTTTTAGCCAGGGCAATGCTATAATCTGTCTTGCCAACAGCAGTAGGACCAATAACGACTATGAGCTCTTTTTCAGACATCGGCATTTAATTTATCTCTTCATCTGTGGCAATAGGATCTTCGTCGTCAGTTTCGGCTTCTATACCAGGTATTTCCCCCTTAAGCCTCTCAGTAGATTTCTGATAATCTACATAATCTTCATACTTCTCAGAAAACTGATCAGGATTTCGTCCTTTCTCGTTTAAAAGAGCAGGATATGTCATTCTCGGCTCTTCAATATCTTCGCTAATAAATTCCAATATGAAAAATCTAGACTGTTTTAAGTCGAAAAAATAATTCAACTGTTTATAACCTCTCTCTATGGTGTCTCCTATGGTAACCGTGTCCATAGACCCATCGCCCATATCAAAAAGTCCATATTTACTTCCATTTTTTCCATTCTGATCTACACCCTCAAACATAGACATTAGATCTGGAGTGAAGTCTAAATCGTGTAAAAGAAAATCATTTAGTTTATATAATTTCATTTCTGCTTTAAAAGCATATTCTCTCATAAAAATCTTATTTTTAGGAAGAGACAGTCTATATTTTAAAATCATAACGTGGTCTTTTTTATAAATCAAACAAGAATTTCATCGTATCAATACCATCAGGATAATCATCCAAAGATGGCTTCTGTGCCTGGCCAAAGTTATCATATTTTTTTTGAATTATATCAAAATTAATTTGATAAAATGCATCCAAAATATCAGCATTATTATATCTCTCAAAATTCACGACTGCATAAGAAGTAAAGATCTCATGTGATTCGATTAAAATCAGTGGTTTAGCATCTATATACATGTTTCCTTCCACTATATTAAGAGCTTTAGCCTGTCTATATGAATTTATAAAAAAAGGAGTATTTACCATATATTCTTTAGAATTTATAGCAGATATAAGAGAAGAAAAATCATATCCATCAGGGACAAATAGATGCTGGACACTTCTACATCCAAGTCCAAAATATAATAACATATCATCGGCGAGTGCTAATAATTCATCGTGAGTCTCATTTCCTTTTATAATAGCATAACTAAATCTTGTTCCTCTTATTATAGTAGGTATATTTCTAAACTTATATGAAAGCACACCCGCTGTTTTATCACTTCCCATAGTAATAAGAGCATCAATCGGCGTATCCAAAATTTCATAATTAGTAGAAAATTTAATCTGTGGAAACAATACTGGAAATAAATATCTGTCCTTTGATGACATTTTAACTATTGGTATGGCTCCTGATATTATAACACACATCAAATCGTGAAATCCTACCAGGGGAATATTGCCAGCCATCACGATTGCTATTTTTTTATTAACATTATTAATATGCCTTCGAGCTGAGAAATATTTTTCATACGATGAATACCATTTTTCTAAGGCCTCTTCATTAAGAAAAGTAGAAAGCAGAGAGTTTATAGCATAATGCTGCATAAAAGGTGTAAAGAATGGATTATCTATGGCTGACTTCTTTATAGCTTCATCGAGTTCTGGCCATTTTTCTTCTCCTTTTTCCCAAGCTTTTAAGCGTTTACCTAGCTTTATAAAATATGATATTTTATCATTCGTATATAGTTCCATAGGGCAAATGTAATTTAATATTGAATTTTAATGAAATTTTTGTTATTTTTACTCCTTGAAATGGAGAATATCACTACGCCAAACGTATCGGATAGTTATACTAGCATATCTGCTCCTTCTCAAGGAAGCTATAAAGATAGAGGTAGTAAATTTCTTTCTTTCGCCTATCATGTAGATAGCGAGGAAGAGATTAAATCCATTATTTCAAAATATAAAAAAGATTATTATGATGCGAGGCATGTCTGTTTCGCATATCGCTTAGGAAGACTTGGTGAAAGATGGAGAATGAATGATGATGGTGAGCCTTCTTCTACCGCAGGTAAACCAATTTATGGACAGATATTATCTGCAGGGCTGAGTGATATTTTAATTATAGTAGTGCGCTATTTCGGAGGTACTAAACTTGGTGTTCCAGGTTTAATTAAGGCTTATAAAAGTGCTGCTGCTGATGCTATCATTAATAGTACTACTGTTACTATTTATGAGACTTCTGATTTTATTATAAAATTCGAGTATAAATATATGAATAATGTTATGAAGTTACTTAAGGAACTTCATATTGTACCTTCTATGCAGGAATGTGGCCTAGACTGCGAAATGAAAGTCCAAGTGAGGTTGAGCGATCAACCACGATTCCGGGAGATGCTCGAGAATATAGCTACATTACTACCCATTAACTGATTATGTGTCCAAGAATTACCATTGCCGTACATTAAAAAAATATAAATTAAAAAATTATGCCTAAAAGTTTGATTTCAATACAGGATTTCACCAAGGATGAAATATTGCACATTCTTGATGTTGCCTCTGAGTTCGAGAAGAATAAGTCCCAAACTATTTTAAATGATAAGGTTATCGCTGTCATTTTTTTCGAACCATCTACTAGAACCAGGTTAAGTTTTGAAACGGCCTCTAACCGCCTTGGAGCTCGTGTTATCGGTTTTCCTGATGCTAGTCATACTAGTGTAAAGAAGGGAGAGTCTCTTAAGGATACTATAACTATGGTGTCTAATTACGCTGATCTTATAGTTATGCGTAATCCTCTCGAGGGAAGTGCTCGTTATGCTTCAGAGGTTTCTTCTGTGCCTGTAATTAATGCTGGCGATGGAGCTAATCAGCATCCTTCACAGACTTTACTAGATTTATATTCTATTCAAAAGACTCAGGGAAGACTTAATAATATAAATATCAATATGGTCGGCGATTTGAAGTATGGAAGGACTGTCCATTCTTTACTGCAGGCGATGTCTCTTTTTTCTCCTAATTTTACTTTTACTTCTCCTGATGAGTTAAAAATGCCTCAAGAGTTTTTAGATTTTCTTGTTGATAAGAATATTCCATATAAGGAGAGCCAAGATTTAATGGAGCATCTTAATGAGGCTGATATTTTATATATGACTCGTATCCAGGAGGAGCGTTTTACTGATCCTATGCAGTATGAGAAGATGAAAAATGTTTATCGGCTTGAGGCATCTATGCTTAAAGATGTTAAGCCTAATATGAAGATTCTTCATCCTCTTCCTCGCCTACAGGAGATTTCTACCGATGTGGATGATAGTCCTGCTGCTTATTATTTTAAACAGGCTGAAAATGGAGTTTATGTTAGAATGGCTATTATAGCGTATTTATTAGGTAAAAGATAAAAAATTATGAAAACAGATAATAATAAATTAATAGTAAGTGCTATTGAAAATGGGACTGTACTAGATCATATCCCTTCTTCACAGATTTTCAGAGTATTAGATATTCTAAATCTTTATGCGACGGAGCAACCTATCACTATAGGAATGAATTTGAATAGTAAATTAATGGATAAGAAAGGTATCATTAAAATTTCTAATATATTTTTCGAAGATAATGATATTAATAAAATAGCCTTAATAGCCCCTCATGCCTCTATTAATATTATAAAAAATTATAAGGTAGTGGATAAAAAAGTTATATCTATTCCTGAACATGTTAATGGTATCGTAAAGTGTGATAATCCTGTATGTGTTACTAATCATCAAGAGATAGAAACTAAATTCAAAACTGTCGTCAGAAAGAATGGTGAAACTGAGTTAATATGTCATTATTGTGGGAAGGCTACCGCATTAAAATCTCTAAAAATCCTTAGTAAACAAAATTAACTAGATTCATTTTAACAATGATTTTTATTAAATAAATGTAAAATCATCATTAAAATTAGCGATTTAATAAAGATTCGTAATAATTACACTTATTTTACTATTAATCATAAAATTTTTTTATATTTGAAGAATAATTAGGAATAAATTTAAATGATATGAAAAAAGTACATGTTTTTAATGCAGGCCCTTGCAAATTACCTAAGCCTGCCATAAATGCAGCTATTGAAGCTTTAAAAGATTTTGAGGGTACGGGTATGTCCGTAATAGAAGTTTCTCATCGATGTAAAGAATGGGATGCAGTAATGGAAGAGACTAAAGCTTTATGGAAAGAACTTTTGAATATCCCTGATGGATATTCTGTTGTATTTTTAGGAGGAGGAGCTAGTCTCCAATTTTTATATGTAGCTATGAATTATCTTGAAAATAAAGCAGGATATTTGAATACTGGAGCTTGGTCTAAAAAAGCTTTAAAAGAAGCTAAAGGTTTAGGAAATGCTATAGAAATCGCTTCTTCTGAAGACAAAAATTTCAATTATATACCTAAAGGATACGAAATTCCTACAGATTTAGATTATTTTCATATAACTACTAATAATACCATTTATGGCACAGAGATAAAAGAAGATATTGACTGTCCTGTTAATCTTATCGCTGATATGTCATCAGATATTATGAGTAGGCCTGTCGATGTTAGTAAATATGCACTAATTTATGGTGGTGCACAGAAAAATGTTGGTCCTGCTGGTGTTATATTCGCTATCATAAAAGATTCAGAATTAGGAAAAGTTAGTCGTTATATTCCTACTATGCTTGATTATAGAACTCACATAAATAAAGGTTCTATGTTTAACACTCCTCCTGTTTTCTCTATTTTCGTTATGAGAGAGACTCTTAAATGGGTTAAAAAAATGGGTGGTGTAGAAGCTATACATAAAAGAAACGTAGAAAAGGCTACTACTTTATACAATGAAATAGATAGAAATTCTCTTTTCACAGGTACTGCTGAACCAGAAGATCGTTCAATAATGAATGTTTGCTTCGTAATGGCTGAAGGCAAGGAAAATCTACAAGATGAATTTTTAGAATTTGCCACTAAAAGAAATATGGTAGGTATTAAAGGCCATCGTTCAGTAGGTGGTTTTAGAGCCTCTATTTATAATGCATGTGAACTTGATGATGTCAAAGCACTTGTTAAATGCATGCAAGAATTTGAAGCTTCTCATAAATAAATAATACAATGAAAATTCAAATCGTTACTGTAAAACCATTTTCAAAGGTCGCTGTTGATCAAATAAGAACTATAACTAAAGAAAATGGATATGAACTTGGTGTGTTAGAAAAATACACAGATGTCTCTCAAATTTATGAAGCCGTAGCTGATGCTGACGCTCTTATCGTTCGTTCTGATAAAGTTACTAAAGAAGTTATTGAAGCTGCTCCAAAATTAAAAATAGTAGTCAGAGCTGGTGCTGGTTATGATAACCTTGACTTAGATGCTTGTACTGCTCATAACGTAGTAGCTATGAATACTCCTGGACAGAATGCAAATGCTGTCGCAGAATTAGCTTTAGGTTTTATGATTTATATGTCTAGAAATCAATTTACTCCTGGAACAGGGATTGAATTAAAAGATAAAACTTTAGGTATTCAAGCTTATGGAAATGTCGGTCGTCGTGTAGCTAATCATGCTAAAGGTTTTGGTATGAATATTATAGCTTTTGACCCATTTATTCCTAAAGAAAAAATAGAAAGTGATGGTGTAGAAGCAGTCTCAACACTAGAAGAATTATATTCTAAATCAGATTTCCTATCTATTCATATTCCTGCTACATCTCAAACTATTAAGTCTATTGGATATGACTTATTTACGAAGATGCCAAAGGGAGCTTGTTTCCTTAATACTGCGAGAAAAGAAGTCATTGATGAAGATGGATTAATGAAAGCATTATCTGAAAGAGAAGATTTGAAATTTATCGCAGATATTGCCCCTGATAATATAGCTGAGCTCCGTGAGAAATTTGGCACTCGTGTTTTCGCTACTTCGAAAAAGATGGGAGCACAAACCATGGAAGCTAATATTAATGCTGGCGTAGCAGCCATCAATCAAATTTGTAAATTTTTCAAAGAAGGAATCAATAGATTCCAACTGAATAAATAACCCCATAACGGGCCGGGCCCGTTATATTAACCGTTCCTTTTTACTAACTAAATTAACCTTTGATAGGTTCTTGAAATATTTCATTAACCGGGAATATGATCCCCTATCACTTGATTTTAATGTCTTAACCTACATTAAAATCACAATTTTGCTATTATGTGGTTAGCTATTTTTCTGTAACCTTAGATTTATAGTTAACCACTTTTATCTTAATACAACTATTAAATTTACTAGATATGGTAAAAGTAAAACCTTTCGCAGCTATACGTCCTCCTAAAAATTTGGTAAAAGAAGTCGCTTCTAGACCATATGATGTACTTAATTCTAAAGAAGCTCAAAAAGAAGCTGGAGAAAAATCTCTGCTTCATATCATCAAACCAGAAATAGACTTTGATCCTATTATTGATGAACATTCTCAACCTGCTTATGATAAAGCTGTAGAGAATTTTAATCAATGGATAAAGAATGGATGGTTAAAACAAGATCCTAAAGAATATTATTATGTCTATGCTCAAACCATGGAAGGTCGTACTCAATATGGTATCGTTTTATGTGCTAATATAGAAGATTACGTAAATGGTACTATAAAAAAGCACGAATTAACTCGTAAGGCTAAAGAAGATGACAGAATGATTCATGTTCGCATTCAAAATGCTAATATTGAGCCTGTTTTCTTCGCTTATCATGATAATAGTAAGATTAATGAGATAGTAGCTGATATTGTAAAAAAACCTGCAGAGTATGACTTCGTAGCTGAAGATGGATTCGGCCATAAGTTTTGGCTTATAGAAAATCAAGAAACTATAGACAGCATTACTAATATATTCAGTCATATCCCTGCTTTTTACGTAGCGGATGGACATCATAGAACTGCTGCTGCTGTTAGGGTCGGACTAGAAAAAAAGGCTAATAATCCACATCATACGGGTAAAGAAGAATATAATTATTTCATGGCGGTAGCTTTTCCTGAAAGTCAACTTAAGATAATTGATTATAATCGTGTAGTCAAAGATCTCTGTGGCATGACTAATCAAGAATTTTTAGAAAAGCTTGAGGAAGATTTTATCGTTGAAAAGAAAGACTCCGATATTTACAAGCCTATTTCTTTGCATAATTTTTCAATGTATTTAAACGGCTCATGGTACTCACTAACTGCTAAGGAAGGTACTTATGATGATGAAGATCCTATAGGAACATTAGATGTAACAGTCCTGTCCAATAGAGTTCTTGATAAACTTTTAAATATTAAAGATTTAAGAACGTCAGATAGAATAGATTTCATTGGTGGTATTAGAGGACTTGGAGCTCTTAAAGAAAGAGTAGATTCTGGTGAGATGGCAGTAGCCTTCGCATTATATCCTGTCTCTATGGCTCAACTAATTAACATAGCTGACACTGGAAACATTATGCCTCCTAAAACCACTTGGTTTGAACCAAAATTAAGAAGTGGCATAACTATTCATAAATTAGGATAGAAATCCCTCGGCCTCCAACTTCGCGTTTTCACAGTTTTTTAACACTTGTTATATTTTTCTTTTTGTATATATCTGTCAATCAGACATTTACAAATCCAAAATTATAACAAGTGTCATTTTTTTGTGAAAATTCTAATCTAAAAGTATTTCATCCGCTCGGGAAACAAATTCTAGAACTTCTGGTCAGAAAAGATCCTTCAACATCACATTAAAGTAATGTATAGTCTTTCATTTGTTAACTTCTAGCCTAATCTAAAACTACTTCTCCACTGGAATGCTTCCAGCCAGGATTTTCACAGTTTTTTAACACTTGTTATATTTTTCTTTTTGTATATATCTGTCTATCAGACATTTACAAATCCAAAATTATAACAAGTGTCATTTTTTTGTGAAAATTCTAATCTAAAAGTATTTCATCCGCTCGGGAAACAAATTCTAGAACTTCT
>JBAYDV010000018.1:0-27089 GCA_041668045.1 Bacteroidales bacterium
CATTCTGATACTTCTGCAATACCTGTTAGATTAATTATTCTAGCCAATACGAAGCCTGCTATACCTCCAACTATAAGAGTTGGACCAAATGTACCTCCTACTCCACCTCCAGCATTTGTAAAAGACATAGAAAAAACTTTCAATAATAATGCTAAAGCAAAAAATAAAGGTACTATCCATGCTTTGGACAATAAGGTTCCAAAAATCGTTATACCAGCAGCCTCTAATACTTCGCCCTTCAATAAATGGCTTAAAGATTCATATCCTTCTCCAAATAGTGGCGGAAAAAGAAAGACTAATAATCCTAGAGCAGCAGAGCATATAGCCCATTTCGTATAAGGATTTTTTATTAATTTAATTTTATCTTCCAGCTTAAGAGTAGTTCTAGTAAAATATAATGATACGAATCCACAAAAAACTCCTAGTAGAAGATATAAGGGAATACTATTCATAAGAAATGGATCTACATGATTACCTATAGAGACTGCATTTCCTAAAAAAGCATAAGAAACAACTGTGGCAGTAATCGTAGATGCCAAGAAAGGTATTATTGAAGACATAGATATATTAAACAATAATATTTCTAATGTAAACAATATACCAGCCATAGGTGCTTTGAATATTCCTGCAAGTCCTCCAGCAGCTCCACAACCTAAAAGAATAGTCATGTTTTTATATGAAAGACCAAAAGCTCTAGCTATGTTAGAACCTATCGCAGCACCTGCATAAACTATTGGAGCTTCTGTTCCTACAGAACCTCCAAAACCAATAGTTATAGCACTTGTTAAAACAGAAGACCACGTATTATGAGCTTTAATACGTGACTTCTTTTTAGATAAGGATAATAATACTTTTGTAACCCCATGTCCGATATTGTCTTTTATTACAAATTTTAGTAATAAAAAGGAAATAAACATACCAATACCAGGATATAATAAGTATAATATATTAAAAGAACGTCCTTCTAAAGTAGGCATAATTAACTTATGAATAAGACTTATAATTTCTTTTAATAAAACAGCAGCAAGACCACTTCCTAGTCCGACCAGTACTGCGAATAGAAGCATCATTTTAGCTTCTGAAAGTTTTCTTGTCCAAACTATTAGTCTTAGGAAAAGCTTCTTAAATATAAAATACGATCTCGGTCTCAAATAATTATTCTCCTTTAATTTTTAATCAAATTTTTCAGATTCTTCGCTATCTGGTGTAATTGGTAAATCTGGTGTATCAATTTCATCGTCTTCGTCATCTTCATCCTCAGACAAATCTACTAAGTCATCTTGTCTGACATCTATTTTTACTAAATATTCTGCATCAGGTGGAACTTGAAGAGTTACACAATGAAAAAAGCTGCCATCGGGTTTTTCAACCTTAAAAATGTCAGGAAAATAATCTTTATATCCCCTAGGATATTTTTCGTTGAATGCCTCCTCTATCTCCGGAGACAAATGGGAATAATTGACTACACTTCTTTTTTTGGGTTTCATATTTTCTTTAAATTGATAATAATAAATTATGTGCAATTATAATTATTATTTCCGAAAAAAATAAGACTTTTGCTTCTTTTTTTCATTAAGATTTTTCTCCACGAAAATATGTTCCTTTGTAATTAAGTCTAAACCAGTATAAAACATAGTAGATGATGCTGTCATAGGTGTGGGAGTCAAATCCTGCACTTGGTCCAGATTAACACCTTTTAAACTTTTCTTTTCAGAAAGAGCTAACATATCTCCCTTAGAACATCCAGGATGAGATGAAATAAAATATGGTATTATCTGGTAATGTAAATTTTCTTGTCTATTAATTTTATCGAACGCTTTTTTCATTACTTCAAAATAAGAAAACGGTGGTTTGAAAATTAATTTTAAAACATGATCTTCTGTATGTTCTGGTGCTACTTTTAATCTACCAGAAGTATGATGTACTACTAGCTCATAAAAATACTTATACGACGTTTCATCTAAAAAGCCTTTTTCATTTAGAAATAAATCATATCTGACACCGCTACTTACATAAGCATGTTTAATACCTGGTACAGAAGAAACATCATGATATAGTTTCAATAAAGGTTTTAAATCTCTATTTAAATTAGGACATAATTTCGGATACAGACATGATTTTCTAATACATTTAGCACATATATTTAAATCTTTACCCTTCATCATATACATATTAGCTGATGGGGCACCAATATCAGTAATTACTCCATTAAAACTTTTATCTTTCACCATATTTTTTACCTCATTTAATATGGATTTTTCTGAACGTGATTGAATAAAACGTCCTTGATGGGCAGCTATCGTACAGAAATTACAACCTCCAAAACATCCATTATGTATATTTATAGAGTTTTTAATCATTTCATAAGCAGGGATAAACTTCCCCTTATATCTAGGATGTGGTTTTTTAGTATATGGCAAATCATGTACTAAATCTATTTCTTCTGTCGTAGCAGGAGGATAAGGAGGATTAATAACTATCTCCCCATCACCTACTGGTTCTATTAATTTATTGGGAAACATCTTATTGGCCTCTCTTTCTATAATATTAAAATTATTAAGGAAAGTAACTTTATCTTTTAGACATTCTTCATAAGAATTAAGAATAAGTACATTCTTTTTAATTTTAGTAGTACGACGAGGGCTATAATACGCTATCTGAGGTATGGAATACAATCTTTGTCCCTTTTCTATAGCCTTAGCTAACGCTACAATAGGACGGTCTCCCATGCCATAGACTAAATAATCTGCTTTGGAAGATACTAAAATAGATGGCAATAATTTATCTTGCCAATAATCATAATGCGTAACTCTTCTTAAAGAAGCTTCTATACCGCCTAACACTATTGGAACTCCTGGGTATAATTCTCTTAATATACCACAATATACATTGTCTGCATAATCTGGTCTCTGGAATGCTTTACCATCAGGAGTATAGGCATCATTATGACGTCGTCTTTTCCCAGCTGTATAATGATTCACCATGGAATCCATTACTCCAGAACAAACGGCGAAAAAGAGCCTTGGTTCTCCTAATTTTTTAAAATCTCGTAAATCATCTCTCCAATTAGGTTGTGGAACTACTGCTACTCTATAACCAGCATATTGTAACATTCTAGAAATCACAGCTGTTCCGAAAGAAGGATGATCTATAAAAGCATCTCCAGAGAAAAAAATAACATCAATATAATCCCACCCTAAGGCATCAACTTCTCTTTTAGATGTAGGGAACATGTAGGCCTTAGCTTCTTCTTCTATCATTATATTTTAGATATTTTATGATTACATACGTTCAGGAAGTTCGATTCCTAAGATTCCCATAGCTTTAGTTAATACTTTAGCTATGGTTTCAATAAGTGTCAATCGAGCTCCTCTAACTTCTATATCTTCCTCTTTCAATATAGATACATCATGATAATACTGATTATAATCTTTTGCTAAATCGTAGGCATAATTCGCTATAATAGCAGGAGAATGAGCATCTCCACCTTCTTTTATTTTAGAAGGGAACTGATTTAGTAATTTAATCAGACTTATTTCTTTCTCAAGGATTTTTTCTCCAAAAAGTTTGCCTTTTGGGGCATTTAATTCTTTAGCTTTTCTAAGAATAGAATGTATTCTAGCATGAGTATATTGAATGAAAGGTCCTGTATTTCCGTTAAAATCAATTGATTCTTTAGGATTGAACATCATAGTTCTTTTAGGGTCGACTTTAATAATAAAATATTTTAAAGCTCCCATACCTATCATATGAAAGAGTTTATCCTGCTCTTCCTTTTTCATTCCTTCTAATTTACCTAATTCTAATGATGTCTCTTTCGCAGTTTCATACATTTGTTTAACCAAATCATCTGCATCTACGACTGTTCCCTCTCTTGATTTCATTTTACCCTCTGGTAATTCGACCATCCCATAAGATAAATGATATATATAATCAGACCAGGTAAATCCTAATTTTTTCAAAATAAGTTTTAGTACTTGAAAATGATAATTCTGTTCATTTCCTACTACATATATATGCTCATCAAACTTAAATTCATCATATCTTTTCTTAGCTGTACCTAAATCTTGTGTCATGTATACAGATGTACCATCACCTCTAAGAAGTAATTTTTGGTCAAGACCATCATCTTCTAAATCACACCACACAGAATTATCTTCTTTTTTAAAGAAAATGCCTTTCTTTAAACCTTCTTCGACTAATGATTTGCCTGATAAATATGTTTCAGATTCATGATATATTTTATCGAATTTTATTCCCAGACTATCATATGTTTCGTCAAAACCTTTATATACCCAGCTATTCATCTTCTTCCATAATGCTCTTACCTCTTCGTCACCGTCTTCCCATTTCTTAAGCATTTGTTGAGCCTCTTTTAATAGTGGAGATTCTTTCTCGGCTTCTTCTTTAGCTGTTTTTTCGCTAAGTCCTGCAGCTACTTTTTCGGCAGTTATTTTTTGAACTTCTTCGTTATATTTAGTATTAAATAAAACATAGTAGTCTCCTACCAAATGATCTCCTTTTTTACCTGAAGATTCTGGAGTCTCACCATTACCATATCTTTTCCATGCAAGCATAGATTTACAAATATGTATTCCTCTATCATTCACAAGGTTAACTTTTAAAACCTTATGTCCATTAGCTGCTAATAACTGTGAAACTGACCATCCTAACAAGTTATTTCTAATATGTCCTAAATGCAGTGGTTTATTAGTGTTAGGAGATGAAAATTCGACCATAATAGTCTTCCCAGATGGCGCCGCTTGACCATAATTAGGCGTTTGAGCTATTTCTGAAAATAGACTATCCCAATAAGAATCTTTAAGTTTTATATTTAAAAAACCTTTAACTACATTAAATGATTCTATTTCTTCTATGTTCTCTTTTAGATATTCTCCTACTTCTTCCCCTGTAGCTACAGGAGACTTCTTACTCATTCTAAGATATGGAAACATAACTACTGTCCAATCTCCTTCAAACTCTTTTCTTGTAGGTTGTACTTGTACTTTTATAGCTTTGGTGGCTTCAGAGTATAATTCTACTAAAGCATCTTGCACTTTTTCTGCAACAAATATTTCTGGATTCATATTAACCTAAATAACTTCTTAATAATTTACTACGATTACTATGACGTAATCTTCTTATAGCTTTTTCTTTAATTTGACGAACTCTTTCGCGAGTTAAACCAAACTTCTCTCCAATTTCCTCCAAAGTCATTTCAGGAGTACCTATTCCGAAAAAATGTTTAATTATATCTCTTTCTCTTTCAGTTAAAGTAGATAAAGCTCTCTCTATCTCTTTATTTAAAGATTCATTTACTAAGCCTCTATCAGCATTTGGAGAGTCTGTATTTGGTAATACATCTAATAAGCTATTATCTTCTCCATCAACGAAAGGTGCATCTACAGATACATGACGTCCTGAAACACGCATAGTATCAGATATTTTCTCTTTAGGTATATCAAGTATATCAGAAAGTTCTTGAGCAGAAGGCTGCCTTTCATTTTCTTGTTCAAATTTTGAAAGTGCCTTATTTATCTTATTTAATGAGCCTACTTGATTTAATGGTAATCGTACTATTCTTGATTGCTCGGCTAATGCCTGAAGAATAGATTGTCTAATCCACCATACAGCATAAGAAATGAATTTAAATCCTCTAGTTTCATCAAATTTTTCTGCAGCTTTAATTAGCCCCAGATTTCCTTCATTAATTAAATCAGGAAGACTTAAACCTTGATTTTGATATTGTTTAGCTACAGATACTACAAATCTAAGATTAGCTCGCGTTAATTTTTCTAATGCTTGTTGGTCTCCTTTTTTAATGCGTTGAGCTAATTCAACCTCTTCCTCTACAGTGATAAGCTCCTCTCTACCAATCTCTTGTAAATATTTATCAAGAGAGGCACTCTCTCTATTGGTTATAGATTTTGTAATTTTTAATTGTCTCATATAAACAGATTTGGATTCTAATTATTTTCTTTGTTATTTTTTGCTATATTTGTATAGTGGGATTTCTAGTTGATATAGGAATTCACTATTTGCATGTTTTTTATGCAAATTTCGTGCTACTTTTATATTTTATAAAAATCTCTAGTCATATTTGATAAAACAAAAATACAAGAATCGACTTATGTTTAATCATGTCTTTCACTTTTCTTGTATTAATGATTTGTATTCTTTATACGTATGACATTTAATTTTGTTTCAATTAATTAATCTACAATAACTATAATAATATAAAAATCCCTTTTTACATTCTATTACAAAATGTAAAAAGGGAAGTTTAGAAATTCATTTAATAAATTTAATTAACCATTCCTTTTATTATATTCCCATACCATAGTAATAAACTTCTCCATTAGGATAGACTCCCTCTATTATTATAGATCTCCTGGCTTTTTTCACTATAGCAGCGACATCTTGTGGAGATACTACTTTAACATTATTTATATAAGTAATAATAAATCCAGTTTTAATGCCTGCTTGTTTAACTTTACCATCTGATAAAGATGTTACTTCTACTCCATTATCTATTCCTAGTTTCTTTAATTTCTTAGCTGGTGCAGTCTTAAGTTCGGCTCCAAATAGATGAATAGTATCAGTATTATAATTATATGCATCCATCGTATCTTTACCAGAAAGTTTTACTGTTATTTTTTCTTCTTTTTTACCTCTCATAATGGATAAAGTTACTTCATCCCCAGGTCTGAAATTGTTAATTAATTCTTGAACTTTTGAACCTTTTTTCACTTTTGTTCCATTCAGCCCAATTATAATATCACCTTTCTTAACTCCTGCTTTATCTGCTGGTCCATTAGGTAAAACTTCTGCCACATAAGCACCTTCATAGGAATCTAAATCTTTTAAATTATAATGGTCCGCTAAGTCAGAGGACATATCTTGCATTGATATACCCAATAGTGCTCGTTGAACTTTTCCATAATCTATCAAATCTTTTGTTACTTTTTTTACCATATTGACAGGAATGGCGAATGAGTATCCTGTATATGAGCCAGTATTTGATATAATAGCTGTATTAATTCCTACAAGTTCCCCTTTAGTATTTACTAGTGCTCCTCCACTATTACCAGGATTTACAGCAGCATCAGTTTGTATAAATGATTCAATTTTATTTTCTGTGCTAGGCATTGATCTTCCTTTGGCACTGACGATACCAGCTGTAATGGTTGAATTTAGAAAACCGAAAGGGCTGCCAATAGCAAGTACCCATTGCCCTAACTTTAAATCATCCGAGTCACCTAAAGGAATAGTAGGCAGGTTCTTAGCATCTACTTTGATTAGAGCTACATCTGTTGCTGCGTCTGTTCCTATTATTTCTGCTTTAAATTTTTTATTGTTATTTAATACAACTTCGACCTCTGAAGCTCCTGATACGACATGATTGTTTGTTACTATATAACCGTCTTTTGATATAATTACTCCAGATCCACTACCCTCTTCTTTACGAGTCTGAGGTTGACCAGAGGAACCATTGCCAAAGAAATATTCAAAAAAAGGTGAAAGTTGTGGTATCTGCTGCCCCTCTACTCTTTTTACTACATGCACGTAAACTACGGCTTTAACAGAAGATTCGGCAGCAAAAGTAAAATCAGGAAGTTCTCCAGAAAACTTCACGTTTTGCATCTTGGGAGTATCATCTGAATAAACATAAGAGCTATTTTTGTTTTGTCTAAAATTACCAGAAAATTGGGTTACTCCCAATGCTACTAAACCTCCTACTATCGCTGAGGTTAGTATAATCCCTAAATTTTTATTCATAACTATTTTTTTTATTTTTTAAACATGTTTATTTCGACATTATTTATTATGACTTGAGTAAATCAAAATATATGCCAGAAAAGACTTTTTTCTTACAAAAATTTGCTACATTTGTACATAAATAAAAATTTTAGACCTAATATGAAATTTACAGTAACGAGCCAAGAGCTATTACACGGAATACTTTCGGTTTCGAAAGTTATCGCAAGTAAAAATACATTGCCAATTTTAGATAATTTTCTTTTTGAATTATCGGGAAATTCGTTAAATATCACTGCGGCTGATATGGAGACAAGATTAAAGACTTCGTTAGATATTGATGAGGTCGTAGAAGAAGGAGAAATTTCAATTCCAGCTAAATTGTTAACTGATTCATTGAAGGAGTTCCCTGATATTCCATTAAATATAGAGACTAACGAAGAAGATAGTATCTTGGAAATAAAATGGATCAATGGTGCTTTAAAGCTTCCTTATTTATCTGCTGAGGATTATCCTGAGATAGCTAAATTAAGCGATAATTCTATTGAGCTAACTTTACCATCTGATATTTTACTTTCTGCGATTAATAATACTTTTTATGCTACAGCTGAGGAAGAACTCAGACCTGTTATGAATGGTATATTTTTCGATATAAATACAGATAGCGTAACTATGGTAGCTTCTGATTCGCATAAATTAGTATATTATACAAGAAATGATATTAAAGGATCTGAACAAACTTCCTTTATTCTCCCTAAGAAACCAGCTAGTATTTTAAAAAATCTTCTACCTAAAGTAGAAGGTGATGTTAAAATTACTTATGACCAGAAGAATGCATATTTTGAATTTGAAGGAACTATGTTAATTTGTAGATTAGTAGAGGGTAAGTATCCTTCTTATCGTTCTGTTATTCCTAAGAATAATTCAAATAAATTAAATGTTAATAGAATAGATTTACTTAATGCGGCTAAAAGAGTATCTGTTTGTTCTAATCAAGCATCTTCGTATGTAAAACTTTCTTTAGCTTTTAATAACATGATTATTTCTGCCCAAGATTTAAGTTTTTCAACTTCAGCTTTTGAATCTGTAGCTTGTCAATACGACGGAGATAAAATGGATATCGCTTTTAAATCAGAATTTTTAATCGAAATTTTATCAAATCTTCCTTTTGAAGAAGTGTGCATTGAATTATCTGATCCCTCTAGAGCAGCTCTTATTTTAGCTGGAGAAGATACTGACCCTGAAGAAGAAATATGCTCTCTTCTTATGCCTATCAAAATTCCAGTATAAATATAATAACATGTTATTAAACCTTAAAAATCCAGTTGTATTCTTTGATTTAGAAGCTACTGGTTTAAATGTAGGCACTGATGGAATCGTAGAAATCAGTGCTATAAAAGTTTTGCCTAATGGTGAAACTGAAGAATGGTATAAAAGAATTTTTCCTTATAACTCTTATACTCAAGAACCTATCCCGATGGGTGAAGAGGCTCAGAAAATACATGGAATTTCTATTGAAGATTTAAAAGAGTGTCCTACTTTTAAACAAATAGCTAAAGATTTAGCTGCTTGGTTAAAAGGTTGTGATTTAGCTGGATATAACTCGAATAAATTTGACATCCCATTATTGGCTGAAGAATTTATTAGAGCTGGCGTAGATTTTGATTTTCGTAAAAGAAAAATGATAGACGTTCAGAATATTTTTCATAAAATGGAACAGCGGACTCTAGTGGCTGCATATAAATTTTATTGTCAAAAAGATTTACGAAATGCACATTCTGCTTCTGCTGATACATTGGCGACTTATGAAGTATTAAAAGCTCAATTAGATAGGTATCCTTTCGATAGTACAGCTGCCGATAAAACTAAAAAAAATCCAGACGAACTTTATAATGGAGATTATGGGTTAAAAAATGATACAGAATTTTTAGCTAAATTCTCTAGACGTAATAATAATGTAGATTTAGCTGGTAGGATGATTTATAATAAAGATAATATTCCTGTTTTTAATTTTGGCAAATATAAAAATCAGCCAGTGTTAGAAGTACTAAAGAAAGATCATAATTTCTATGCCTGGATGATGAAAGGTACATTTACTTTAGAGACTAAAAAAGTTCTTACTGATTTATATATACAAAGTAAAACTCTATGAATTTAATTATAGCTAAAGACATAAATAAAGGATTTTTATTCAGACCTGATTCCTCTTTAGTAAGGAATCAATCTGAATATTATATTCCTGATTATATAGAAAGTTTATCTTTTGCTCCTGTATTATGTGTGAAAGTTTTTAAACCAGGTAAAGCTATTTCTCCTAAATTTATTTTAAGACATATCGACACATTTAATTATGGTGTTCTGCTTTATCCTGATTTAAAAAAAGATGTTATGAATTCTGCTTCAGAATTTGAAAAATTTACTGTCGTAAACAGTTTAGACTATTCTACGATTATACCTCTTACAGGATTTCCTTTTTTCGAGTATTCAGCACATAGATCAAAATATAAAGAGGTTTCTCCATTAGAACAAAATGAGCCAATAAAAGATAATTTTTTTCGACTTTTCGTAAATGGTCATATTAAGAATACAATTCTAAATCTCCCAGATAAGGAATTTATTTTTGACAAAATTTCTGAAATATCTAAATATTATTCATTAAAAATAGGAGATTTTATCCTTTTTGAACTTGCTCCGAAAAGCAGTATTAATCCTGATCAACAGTTAATAGCGAAAATAGGAAATGATATTGTAATTAATTTTATAGTCAAATAAATTAATTAATCATCTTTTATATTTATTACCTCCTATAGCTATACTTATACCTGTTTGAAAGGATACATTTAATTCTTCTAATGGTATATAATCAGATGTGAGGTTTAATGACATAAGTTCCATTCCTATAAAGAAATTAATTCCTTTATTTGGAGTTAAATCTATCAGACCTCCTAATGTATATCCACTATCTAATTTTGTATAACTAATCGACATACTAAACCAATGGGATGGTATTAGAGTATAAATAGCAGAAAGTCTTTTAGAATAATTAACATCTGTGTTTAGACTTTGAGAATATAATAATCCAATACTCATTTTATCAAATAAGAATGGATATTTTATCGCAAGATGTAATTTTGAATTTAACTGATAACTATTATCTAAATTATCTGTATTTGAAGACTTAAAAGAAAACATTTCACTAAGATCATCCCCTAAATTATCTATATCATCTTCTAATTTGTTATCTTCATCTGCTAAGTTATCAAAACCATCATGCGTTACAGAACCCTTGGCTGTAGCGGATATTTTATTATCAGAACTAAATTTAATCTTACCTAAATCTGTAACAGAAGCTGAAAACTGTAATCCTCCTAATATTGAAGAAGTAGCTACCGTGTATGACAGTCCAAAATCTAATGCCATTCCGGAGCCAGATGCACCTATGTCATTGGAGTCATAATCAATTCCTTCTACTTCTCCTTCATCATTTAATTTAAACTTTAATCCTTTTCCATATGCTGTTAGAATAGCATCTGATTCTGTTATCCATTTATCTGATGACATAGTAATTTGAGCCTTATTAAACTTAGTATCCATATAGAATAAACCTTGTAAAAACTTCGCTCTAAGTCCAAATCTTAAGCCTGGAATAAGTTCATCTAAATCTCTAGAATATCTAATACCAAATTGGAGGTATGATGATGATGAAAACTGTAAATCTGATATATCATAAATAGAAGGATCTTTTATCATACCTTTTTTAAATGCCCCAAAGAAATCTTTTGGTAGGTTAAAGGAACTAATAGTTTTAATCCCCATATCGAAAGATATAAAAGAAACATCTCCTATATAGAAACCGAAATTTAAAATATCATATTCTACATCAGAATCTATATAATTGTTAGTGTTTAGAGTATTCATAAATTCTTCTGTATCGACAGAAGGATGTAAAAAAGAGGCTATTCCTCCTCCATCTGGCAGTTTATAAACTAATTGATCTAAAGATAAATTTGAATTTATATTAGTGTTCATCGAGGATAAACCTATTATTCCAATATAACCTTGATCAGGGGCGAAAGCGGGATTTATTTTATATCTCATCGTAAAATGGTCATCAAAATAACCAGTTCTAAGAGCCTGCGCATAAGATTTATTCATCATAATAAATAATAAACCCAGTATTAGTAATAAAAAGAAATTAATTTTAAGCATAATTTTGATTTGTATTATTAATCTTAATCAAGATTAAACGTTAGACCATTTTTTGAAAACACATTAAATCTTATCTGAACGAAAGAAGAAGAATTAATAGCGATATCAGATAATTCTGAATCAGAATCTACTGTTATGTTTACTTTCAAAAAGTTAATTTGAGGTTTATTATTCGATGAATTAGAAACCGTCATATCTATTTCAGATTCTTTTGGAGACAAATCTAGATTACAAGCTGGTATATCAGCCTTAGTAATATTTATACTACTAATAATATCTCCATTGTCATCATATGGCACTAATTCTAAATGTAAAGACACTGGAAAAGAATTAGTAGCGAAAGCTTTAACTGACAAATCATTGTTCTCTAAAATGTCATTTAACTCTTCTGATATATTATCTAAAGTATCTTTTACAGATAAAAAAAGATTTTCTCCAAATTTCAACGGTACTATAAATTCATAATCAGAATTAATATTATAATCAGCTTCTGTATAAATAACATGGTTTGTATTTAAATCTGACTGTAATACTAATTTGAAACTTACTTTATCTGGAACTCTAGATAAAAGATTGGAGATATTAGTGTGAATATATGTATAATTATTTGGCATATTAGATTCAGAATCACTAATAAAATATTTAAATGTTTCAGACTGTGAAGGATTAGAAACCATTGGAATGCTTATTGGTAGTTTTACTGATGAAGAATTATCAGCTACAGATGCATAATATGGAGTTAGAACAGCATTAATATCAATAGGAATTCCTAAATTTGAATTAATATTAAATTTTAAATAAGAATCGCTAAAATCCAGATTTGTTTCTTCATCATTGAATATATCTGGAACATTGCCAACTTCAACCAAGGCAGAAATATCATTATCACTATAATCTATTTTTCCTATAAATTTATTAATTTGAGATTCATCTATGCCTACATTAGCTGTAAGCTCTATAGTTTCACCTGAAAACTTAGAAAGAACAGATATGTCATCTATAAATATTTTCCCACTTACTTGAATAGATTCATTAATATCCAGCTTCCCTTCTATATCTTTAAGATCTAGATTTACAGCTTTTAACACTAAAGGTTTTTCCAAAACTGAATTTCCTTCTTGTAGAATTTTAGAAAACACGAATTTATTATCTACTACTCTTGTATCATCGAACACAAAAGATTCCGGAAAAGAAATTTCTATTTCCACATGAGCTCCTTCTGAAATAGGACATTCCTCTACATTCACACCTATATTAATATTGGCATTAGAAAGATAGATACTATCTACTGAAGATAATTCATCGATATCTTCAGACTTTATATTGAATATTAAAGTTTTATTTATTATGGTATAATCTATAGCTTCATCTTCTTGTATTAGTGGGTCAAGATCATAACTTTGGAAGGTATGAGAAAATTTTTCTGATACTTGCTGAGCACTTAGATGTGGTATAGAAAAGTCAGGAATTGAACTCCCGACATCTATATTGCCTGAAAAAGAGAAAAAATAATCTCCATTCTCATCTTTACTTAAAAAATCTGAATATTTATCTTTAATAGCATCTTCTACACTTAGTTGTTTCGTAGAGCCAAGAGGGATTTCAAAATTATCACCTCCGACATTAATAGTTCCGTCTATATCAGAAAGATTATAACTATCGTCTATACAAGATGTAGATATAAAACCTAAAATAAATAGGAATAAACTAATAACTAAATATTTCTTTACATTTATTTTTTTCATATTAATAATTATTAGTTTTTATAATATCCTCTGGCTTTTTCCCGAAAGCTTTTTTACAAAACTTATTAAAATGAGAAGCATCATAAAAATTTAGCTCACGGATAATATCACTTATTTTGATACCAGGTATAGCCATCATTCTTAATATTTTCTTACTTTTTTGTTTTTGTATCCAAGCGTATGGTGTATACCCAGTAAAATTTTTAGCAAATTGGTCTTCAAAAGATCTGCGTCCCATATTACACGCTCTTGCCAGCTCATCTACATTATATGTATATTTAAACTTTTGATAAACTAATAATTTAAATTCTGATGAATATGCAAGTATTGGTTTAAATAGTTCTCTGATATCTCCTTCATTATAATAACGTTTAAGTATAACGAAAAGTTCAGATAATTTTACGCGAGAAAGAGAATCAGTCATAATACCATCTTTAATATATGTAATTAACAACATTATAAAGATATTAAGAGGGTATTTGATTTTTAAATAACCAAGTGCTTCGTCATCGATATAATTATCTTCTTCTACTGTCAATAATTGATTTACATCACTTATTATCTCTCGTGAGTTCTCAAAAGATATGAAGACTATTTCACTTGAAGAAACAAAATTCAATTCGAAACTAAATGTAGAAGGGAAAAATACTATATCTCCGGCAGAATATTTTTCTGTCCGTCCTTTAGTTATAAAAATAAGATAATTATTTTTAACTTCAATCACGGAAAATTGTTGACCAGGTTCGAATTTTTGGTATTCGAATATTATTTTACCATCTTCCATGAAATAGGGTTTTAAAATATATAAATCTTATATTATGGGAGCTATATCTAATTCTTCAACATACCATAGATAACCTGCTACAGATTTATAACCCATATTTTTCAATAGTTGCATATAATTCTGCACTTGGCAAATGTATGAAGAATCATGTATATTTCCAAATTTATAATCTACTATGATAGCGTTATCGTCGTCATCCAACATAACCCTATCAGGCCTCTTCATCTCACCACCAGGCAATATAACGGCTATTTCATTATAGTGAGAATATGTACCATCAAACCAATGTCTATCTTTTACACTATTTAAAGCATTCTGCAGTGTTGTATAGATTTTATCATATTCATTCGCTCCGATTAATCCATGTGATAATGCGTCATCTACTGCACTTTTTAATTCATTTTCATTAGATATTTTCGAAAGGATATCATGCATAATTATTCCTTTAGTCCTTAGGTTATTCTCTGTAAAATAATCTTTGGATCTATACGATAGCTTTAACCTTTCTCCAAGAGCTATTGATACAAATTCATTTTTCTTTTTATCACTGATTTGATGTTTATCATCTAATATCTTATCAATCGGCCTTTTTATCCTTTTTCCTAATTCATATTCCATAGTATTTTGATCTCGCATACTATAAAGAATATCTGATATACTTTTAATTTTATTTTCATATTTTGGACTTGGTGAAAATACTATTAGTTCTTCTTCTGCCCTAGTAAAGGCTACATATGATACATTTATTATATCCACATAATGAAATAATAATTCATCATTGTAATCTTTTTTAAAAATAGTTTTAGTTAATGCTTTATTAGCTACAATAGGTAGAGGTGAAATCATATTAAATGGCGCCTTTGATGGAATGCTCCATATAACATTATTTCTCATAGCTATATTTTCTTTATAAAATGGCATTATAACTACTTTAGATTGTAATCCTTTTGATTTATGAACAGTCATAATGCTTATAGCAGCATCTCCCTTAGGCGCTGATACTGAAACTTTAACACCAGTCTCATTCCACCAATTTATAAAACCAGATATATCTGTTCCATGTCTAGATGAATAATCCAATACACAGTCTAAAAAAGCCTGCAAAAATATAGTTTCTTGCTTCTCTTCATTATTAAGATTTCTAATTAATTCTTCACAAATTTCATAAAGTGATTTACCTGTAATATTAATATTATTATTCAATAAGTTATTTGAAGAATTAAAACGTTCTAATATATATTTATTTATAGGGTCATTTGTATTTAAAAGAGAACTTAATTCTGCTACAATTTTTTTGATAGCATTAGATGAAGATATTAATAAAGCCTCATCTGATATAACATTATAATTATGTTGTATAAGAAAATCAGCTATTTGACAAGCATCTGAATTAATTCTAACTAAAATAAGAATATCATTAAGAGAATATCCATCAGATAATAAACTATCTATAGTTCCTGGCAATTTTTCAAGTGCAGATTCTTTCCAATCATCATCACATGGCAAGAAAGACACACTAACATGCCCATCCAGAACATCTGCCTTCTTTTCTGGAATCTTTTGCTCTAAATCAGAATAAACTTTTGATAATATATCATTATTTTCAGATACATCATCTTCATATACATTTTGAAGAATATCACATGTTTTTTTAAAGAATAGATTATTAAATTCTACTATTTTTCGTGCACTTCTCCAATTATATTCAAGTGTTTCTGATTTAACCTGAGAATGATTAAAGTCATCGTAGATTTGATTATTTAATAACCTCCAATCTGCTCCTCTCCAACGATAAATACTCTGTTTTACATCTCCAACGACTAAATTATCATAACCATTAGCTATACTATCCTGAAGAAGTGGTTTAAAATTCCTCCATTGTATAACAGAAGTATCTTGAAATTCATCTAACATATAATGATTAAGTCTTGCCCCTATTTTCTCATAAATAAAAGGAGTATCACTTCCATCTATAATACGATTTAACAACTCTCCACTATCAGAAAGAAGCATAACATTATTTTTAGTACAATAATCAGAAATATACCTTCTTATATCTGAAAAGACTCCTAAATCAGAAATATTATTAACTAAAACCTTAGCAGTAAAATAGTCCTCTGCATCATCATAGCTAATACATAATTGATTAACTAACTCATTTAAATCCTTATAAGAATTAATAATCAAATCTTTTTTTGAAGAAGATTTCGAATACCATTTATCTACATTATCGATGAATTTTCTAAAACTCGGTGCAGGTTCTTTAAAATTTTTATTCGCCCATTTATCGAAAATAAAAAATGCAGACCTAGATCCTCCACTAAAGTCACTAGGCTCAAGCTCATTCGAGTGCATTATATTAATAGCATCTTTACCTATCTTCTCGAAAATAGACTCTTGTTTATCTATGATTTTTTTTAGAAAATCTTGTAATTCTAATATTGTAGCCTTATCTCCAAGATCTGAATTAGAATTTTCTGCTTTTACTCTGTAGTCTTCTGAAAAAAGTAATTTACCAAAATCCAATATATGATTAGTAAAATTCCAATTTTTTCCATTTTCTATATCATGTAAAGACATATTTATCAACCAATCCAAAAGTAAAGGATTGGAATCTAAATCATCAAACATATTATTAACAGACTGAGACAATACTTCATTAGTATCCAATTCTACATTATAAGAAGCATATTGACCAATTTCTCTTGCAAATGCTCTAAGAGTTTGTTGAAAGAATTTATCTATCGTACTTATATTAAATGAGGAATAATCATTAAGAATTTCAACAAGAATTTTTCTAGCTCTCTGACTATTATGATTAAGAGATTCAGATAAAGAATGTAACTCTCCTACTATACGTTGTTTCATTTCATCAGTAGCCTTATTAGTAAAGGTTACTGCTAATATATGTTTATACTCATATATATCTCTTGAATTTAATAAAAAAGACAGATATTCTTGAGTCAAACGATATGTCTTTCCAGACCCGGCTGATGCACTAACTATATTTATCATAACTATTTATTACATAACATACTATAAGGGCAATATTTACAAGCTTGATCACTTGGAGTAGCAATGAATGGGAGATTTACGTTGGTTATTTCTTCTATTAAAGAAATTAATTTTTCAGTAAACTCTTTTAACAATTCTTCATCCCATTCTACAGTATAAACATCATCATTAAAAATCTCTCTTAATGAATATATATTCATATTAACTTTAGAAATATCTTTAATATCGTTTTCTAATTTATACATTAAAAGATATAATCCCATTTGAAAAGTAGTAATAGGTCTATCAACTAAAGATGAATCAAATAAATCATCAAAAGATCTAAATCTATTATGAACTTTACCTGTTTTATAATCAACTATTCTAATCTTATCACTTTTCTTATCTAATCTATCTATAAATCCGAACAATTTAGCTTCAGCCCTCTGAGCTGCTTTTCCTATTTCAAGATGTGCATTAATAGGTATTTTAACTAAAATTCGTTGTTCAGAAGCAATATACTGAAAAGGTGCTATTTTTTTCTTATCATAAGAAAGGACTGTTTTAATATATTTTTTTAAGAGCTCAAAAATAATTTTATTACGTCCCCTAACTTCTGATATACTCATTTCACTTAAAAAAGCATCATTTATAATAGAACAAATCTCTTCATCATTATGTATAAGATTTTCTAAATGTGAAGCTGTTATAGTCCCCAATTTTTTTATATTATTATATATGTTTTCCATACATGCGTGAAACAATGTACCAAACATAGAGGCCTCAACTTCTTCAGTAACTTCATCTTCTTCTCTAATTCTTTTTACAGAAGAAAAATAGTATTTTAAAGGACAATCGATATAATTATTCATACTTGAAGCAGAAAAAGTTCTACTTAATATATCTTGAATCATATCAGAAGTTTTAGGAATTTCTATCTTTTCTTGATTATTGATAGAAATATCATAAGAAATATACTGTCTATCTATATTGAATTTATGATGATATTCTAACTGTTTAATAAAGCGACTTTCTTCTCCAGATATTAAGCCTGCGGTTCTAGAATCATATAAAAGATAAATATTTTCAGCCCTATATATATTTCTATAAAAGTGATAAGCAGATACAGCATCTTGAAATTCATAATTAGGCAAACCAAAGCCTTTTCTTAAATTATAAGGAATGAAAGAAGAGCTGACTGTCTTTTTAGGGAAAACGCCTTCATTTACAGACAGAATTATTAAATTATGAAAATCTAAGACTCTAGTCTCAAGTGGCCCCATGATTTGTAATCCATCTAATGGTTCTCCTCTAAAAGGAATCATAATACCACTGACCAATTGTTTTAAAAGTTTGAAATAAGTCTCTTCCTCTATAGGAAGCTTCATAGCTTTTAATTTATTTATACTGAGATAATAATGATAACAGAATTCTTTATCTATAGAATTAACATTATCTTTCAAAATCTCTAAAATCTTCAACTGATAGCTAGTCAAAATATTAATCTTCTCTATCTTATCGGGATTTAATACTGGCTTTATATCAAAAATAGTTTCTAAAAGTTCTGATCCTTTTAATACTACAGGCTGCACATAAACCATATTCTCTTTATTGATACGATTTTTTAAATCATCAGCCATTTTTTTATCTATTTTTTGAATAAAAGGATGATTTAATATATCAAGAACAGTTTTAAAATAAAAAGTAAATCCTACGGGACCTGTCTTAATATCTGTTTTAATCTTTATTTTACTCCTCAACTGGCTAATAAGCTCCATAAAAGTAGCTACGTTACTATTAGAGAGAGGATATCCCATAGTAACATTTATTTTATCAATATATTCAGGAATAGAATTTAATACAGGAGATAGCATACGCTCATCTGGCAAAACTACTGCAGTATGAATAAATTCATCTTTGATAGAAGGATTTTCTATAGGTAATAATTTTTCTAAAATATTATTTAGCTCTTTAGCCTGACCAACAGCAGATGGTACAGCTATAACATGAACAGTAGGTTTCGTAAACTCCTTATTATCAATTTCTTTTAAAGGATATTTTGATGGATAGCGTCTCACATTATCTTCCATAAACATAGAAGATTTATTATCCGAATCTTTAATCACACTACCATAATAATCCCAATAAAAATCTGCTAATTCTTCTTTTTGTAAAATATCAAGAAGTCTCTTTTCACAATTATTCAAAGCATTCAAACCTACGAATATCACTTTTTTATATTTTTTAAGATAAGATATACATTTGGAATCTGGCTTGATAATGTCTTCTGCCACATCTCTATATATCATACCTTCATAGCCCTCATTTTTTGAAAATAAGTAATCCTTAAACTCCTTATATATCATATAAAGAACTGACCATATATCCATAAAAGATTTTTCTTTATCTTTATTTTTAAATGGTAAGAAATTTTTCCAAAAACTTGATATAGCCTCTCTCTGTTCTTCACTCAAATATTCATAGCCTGAATTTAAATCATTCAAATCTTTAATATTTGAAAAAAGTCTCTGGGCATCTACTAAATATTTATCTATATCATCAAAATCATTTAATATTAAATCACCCCAGAATACAAATTCATCAAAAGAAGTATCTGCTTTAGTATATTTAATATATATCAAATATAATTGGTATAAAGATGTAATATTATCACATAACCTGAGTCCTGACATCTCGATAAAAAGAGAATTTATTGTATATATTTTAGGAGAGAAAATAGGTTTATCAGATTCTTCTCCTAAATACTTTGTAAAATAAAGAGAGGACCTTCTATTCGGAAATACGAATGCAAGATCCTTCAAATCTATTTGATTATTATCGAGAAAAGACTCTGCTATTTGTCGCAAGAATTCTTTCTGTTTCATTTTAAAATTTAATTATTTCAAGTAACTACTGTAAAGCCTTACATAATTCATGGATAACTCTTGGTGGGTATTTATTTTCGAAAAGGATAGCATAAACAGCATCCGCGATAGGAAGAGATACTTTACACTTTTTATTAATATTATGAATAGATTTAGCAGCAAAATATCCTTCAGCTACCATATTCATTTCCATTTGTGCAGATATTACAGAATAACCTTTACCTATCATATTACCAAATGTTCTATTACGACTAAACTGAGAATAACATGTCACCAATAAATCTCCAAGATAAGCAGATGTAGATGGCACCCTAGTAGATTCAGGATATGTAGCATTCATAAATTTTACTAGCTCATTATATGCATTAGTAATTAAAACAGCCATAAAATTATCACCATAGCCAAGACCATGACATATACCAGCAGCCAATGCATAGATATTCTTTAATGCCGCAGAATATTCAACTCCATATATATCAGTTCCAGGTATAGTATGTACATAATCACAAGAGAATAAATCACACAATGCTTTCGCAGTCTCCATATGTTTAGAAGACAATGTCATATATGATAATTTTTCGAGAGACACTTCCTCTGCATGACATGGACCACTGATAATACCAATATTATCAAAAGGTATTGACATCTCCTGATTAAAATATTCAGCAGCAGTTAGATTATGTTTCCCGACAAATCCTTTAACAGCGGATATTATAAATTTATCTTCAAAGCTACAATTAGCTTTTGATAACTCTGTTATAAAATAAGCTGAGGGGATAGCTATTACTATAATATCTGAAGACATTATTACATCAGTAATATCATCACTCATAAAAAATTTAGATGTATCAAGATGTACTGAACGTAAGTATCTTTTACTATGATAATTCTCTCTAATATATTTTATATTATTAATATCCCTCATATACCAAGAGATATTTTTATGATTTTCTGATAGTAATTTCACAAGTGCAGTCGCCCAACTTCCTCCACCTAATACAGCGAAATGATGTTTTTTATTATTATCGAAAAATGAATCCATTTTTTAGAAATTATTTTTTACAAATATACCTTAAAAGACAAATTATTCCAATTAAATCAATTAATATATTACGACGATTAGCTAATCTTCGAATAATCAATATCTTCTGTATCATCACTTAATATACTAAGTTGAATATTTAATATACGATTCTGAGGACTAGAAAGGAATGGATCTGCTTCAAGCACTTTCTCTGCTATATCCCTAGAATATAATAAGATTTGAGAATCACGGGCTAAATTTGCTATTTTTAAAGGAATAGCTAAGCCACTCTGCTGGGTGCCATCTATGTTTCCAGGTCCTCGCATTCTCATATCTGCTTCTGCTATTTGAAAACCATCAGAAGTCTGACACATTAATTCTATTCTTTGGCGAGATTCTTTAGACATTTTATAACCTGTAACTAAAATACAATATGCTTTATCTGCCCCACGTCCCACTCTACCACGAAGCTGATGTAATTGAGAAAGTCCGAACCTTTCAGCACTTTCAATAACCATGACAGACGCATTAGGGACATCAACTCCTACCTCAATAACAGAAGTAGCTACCAATATATTAGCCTTCCCTTCTGCGAAAAGTTTCATATCATAATCCTTATCCTCAGACTTTTGCTGTCCATGTACCACAGCAGTAACATATTTAGGCGCTGGAAATTGTTTAATTATCTCCTCATAACCTTCTTGAAGATTTTTATAATCCATAGTCTCCGATTCTTTAATAAGAGGATAAACTATAAAAACCTGCCTTCCCTGATCTATTTCTTTTTTCAAAAAAGCAAACATACTTTTCCTCTGATTATCAGTAGTATGAATAGTTTGCACTGGTTTTCTTCCAGGAGGCAATTCATCAAGAATAGATACATCCAGATCCCCATAAACCGTCATAGAAAGAGTACGAGGAATAGGAGTAGCTGTCATAACCAAGACATGAGGCACCACATTAGCCTTTAGCCTCAACTTAGCCCTTTGATTAACTCCAAAACGATGCTGCTCATCAATAACCACGAAGCCCAGATTTTTAAAAACCACCTTATCCTCTATTACTGCATGTGTACCAAATAATATATGAATAGAGCCATCACGCAGCCCCTCATCGATGATTCTTCTCTGCTTAGTTTTTACACTACCTGTTAAAAGAGCGACCTTTATTCCAGTATTTTTAATAAATTTGAAAACTCCTTGATAATGTTGATTAGCCAATACTTCAGTAGGCGCCATAATACAAGTTTGAAAACCATTATCTGCCGCTATCATAGCAGAAAGGATAGCCACCAGTGTTTTACCACTACCCACATCTCCTTGCAATAATCTATTCATCTGCCTACCACTCTTCATATCCCTTCTAATCTCTTTAATAACACGTTTCTGTGCTCCTGTTAATTCATAAGGAATATTGTGATAACATTTATTAAAATAATCTCCAACCACATGAAAAACATTCCCCACAGTATTATTCTCCCTCACATTCTTATTTTTCAAAAGAGACAACTGCAAATAAAATAACTCCTCGAACTTGAGACGTTTCTGTGCCTCTTCCAGAGCTCGTATATCTTTCGGAAAATGAATATTTTTCAGGGCAATATTTAGAGTGCATAGATGGTTCTGTAGCAATATATATTCTGGTAGTGTTTCTGGAATAACATCGGCATACTTAGACAAAAATGTATATATAAACTTCGTAAAAGTTTTAATACCAATACCAGAACTTTTCAACTTTTCATTACTAGAATATACCCCTATCATAGATGAGTACATAGTATTAGCAGCCTCCGTCACCGTTTCCATCTCAGGATGAACGAAATTAATCGTACCATTAAAATCAGATGGACGGCCAAAGATTATATATTCTGCATTAGGCTTGATTTTCTCATTAACCCACTTTATTCCTTTAAAAAAGATTAATTCCACAGATCCTGTAGAATCTCTAACAGATATGATTAGTCTCTTCCCTCGACCACTTCCCACCATTGCCTTATTAATAACCTTGCCTCTTATCTGCACATATGCAGATGTTGGTTCTATTTCAGATATAGAATACACCCTGCTCCTATCTATATAACGAAAAGGGAAAGTATATACTAAATCTCTAAACGTAAAAATGGAAAGTTCCTTTCCTAATAACTCTGCACGTTTAGGACCAACACCCGGTAAATATTGTATTTCTGTATCTAGTATGTTAGACATATAACAAAGGTAGAAATTTTTTTTGTAACTTGCGGGTCTAAAATTTAAAGAAAATGACACATAAAATAGTAATAGGAATTACACAAGGTGATACAAATGGTATTGGATATGAAGTTATCATTAAAGCTTTGGCAGATGAAAGAATCTTAGAATTCTGTACTCCAATCATTTACGGTTCTTCAAAATTTTTCGGTTTTTATAAAAATTTAATTCTTGACTCAAAACATAGTTTAAATACTAATATAATTAATACAGCGAAAGATGTTCGTTATAAAAAAATAAACATTATTAATTGTGTTCCTGACAATATTAGTGTAAAACCCGGACAACCGACTAAAGAAGCTTCTCAAGCTGCTATACTTTCACTTAAAAGTGCAGTCGCTGATTTAAAAGCAGGAGATCTTGATGCTCTGGTAACTGCTCCTATAAATAAGAAAAATATTGATAAAGAAACTTTTGGATATTCTGGTCACATAGAATATCTTATTCACGAATCTGGAATGAAAGATGGGCTTATGTTTTTATGCTCCCAATGCATGAAAGTAGGTATAGTTACTAACCATCTTCCTCTATCGAAAGTCTCAGACTCTTTATCTCAAGAAAAGATATTAGGAAAACTTAGACTAATGAATGATTCATTGATTAAAGATTTCAATATTAATCGTCCTAAGATAGCAGTTTTAGGCTTAAACCCTCATTCTGGTGATGGAGGACTTCTAGGAGATGAAGAAATCAATATAATTTCTCCTACTATCGAAATCGCTAGACAAGAAAAGATCTTAGCATATGGACCTTATTCTCCAGATGGTTTCTTTAGTACAGGTATGCAAAAGCAATTTGATGCTGTACTAGCTATGTATCACGACCAAGGTCTTATTCCTTTTAAAGCTTTATCTTTTGATGATGGCGTAAACTTTACAGCAGGACTACCTTTCGTTAGAACAAGTCCTGACCATGGTATAGCCTATGACCTGGCAGGTAAAAATATCGCTAATCCTATGCCTATTAAATCTGCTATTTATTTAGCAATAGATGTCGTTAAAAATCGTAAACTTTATAAAGAAATGAATAGCGATGTCTTAAATATAAAATTAGACGAACGCCCTAACACTAGAAGAGTACAGTAATAAATTTTTAAATATTATACAATAATGGCTAAAGAAATAACCATTTATAGTGATGGTGCGTCTAGAGGCAATCCTGGTCCAGGAGGATACGGAGTAGTATTGCTCTCTGGCCCTCATAGAAAGGAACTATCAGCAGGTTATAGTTATACTACTAACAATCGTATGGAATTACTTGGTGTTATCGTCGGCCTGGAAGCTATAAAGCGGGTACCTGCGAATATAACCGTCATTAGTGATTCTTCATATGTTGTTAATGCGATAAATAAAGGATGGGTATTTAATTGGGAAAAGAAAGCTAATTTCGCTAAGAAAGCTAATCCTGATTTATGGAAACGGTTCCTGACTATATATAGAAAACATCATGTCACTTTTAAATGGGTAAAAGGTCATGATGGAAATACGTACAATGAAATTTGCGACAAATTAGCAGTCGAAGCTGCATTAGACACTCCTAATCTTTTAATAGATGAGGGAATGCCTAAAGAAGACAATAAAATATTCTAATTATAAGAATATTTAAAGATTTTTCACTTCATTTATATCTACAAGTTTATTTACTATAGCATATATTGTAAGACCGGCAGTACTATGTATTTGTAATTTACTAGCGATATTTCGTCGATGAGCCATTATAGTATATTTAGACAAGAATAGTTCATCGGCTATTTGCTGGTTAGACATACCTTTCACTATACATATAACTATTTCTTTTTCCCTTGAACTTAATTCTTGCCTCTGATTATCATCTTTCTCGGTATTTTTTATTTTAAGGGAAAGAATTTTCTTTTCAATAACTTTTGTTGTATCAAATACCGATATAGCCACATCATAAGGCAATAATATCCTATGATCAACCATTCCTGTTAATAAAGCAGCTATTTTAAGATTACTATTTTGGGCTTGCCTACGAATTTTATCTAACTTAAACATACCAATACTAGAAGGCTCAATAATTAACAAATCTGGCTTATTTATAATTAGTTGTTCTTTTAGATTAAACATATCAGATACTTCGAATACAAGAACATCTATGGACATATAATTTTTTAAAATAGTCGCGAAACCAATACGAAGAATATCAGAAGGTAAGGCTATTAATATTCTTAATCTTTTCTTCATATTATTTGTTATTTTCTATTTGTCTTACTGCAGGTATCAATAAATTATTTTCTACTATACTATGTGAAGACAAATCTTCTGCACATGAAAAAATATCAAATAAGACCTCTATCATATTATTACTGCCATCGCCAGGATAATACTTAATAATAATATCTTTCAGTTCTGTAAGTTTATTATCTATATTATCATGTTTTTTACTAAACTTTTCTATATTAAATCGGGGATTCGTTCCTTCTTCTAATAGTGATTTTATATATGGAAACACTACTTCTTCTTCGTAATGCATATGATTATAAACTTCTTGAACATATTGGTCATAATACTTCATTATAGCTATACATATATCATTGTTATCAGTGGCTCCAGCTTTTTTTAATTTTTCTCTAATTAGAGGGAGTTTGAAATCCAAAAAATAGTTATGAGATTTTTTTAAATAATCTATTAATGAAGTTAAAGAAATATCTTTTATTCTTCCATTATATATTATTCCATCATCACGAGATAACAAGTTAATCACAGAAAGAAAAGTAGAAACATCTACTCCTTTATTTTCACAGACTTCGCGTATCGACTGATCTCCAAAACCTAATGTAATGCCAAATCTATTCATAACTAATAGCATAGGATAGTTATTACATATTAGATCGCTCATTTTATCGCTGTCTGAATATTTTCCAATAGCGTACATAATAATTTTTATTATTAACTGATTTCGTCAAATATAAACAATTTAAAATAAATAAGCGATTCCTTAGATTTGGAATCGCTTATTATAGATTGATCTATAAGCAAAGATTAGTCTTTAATTAATTTTATATCATCAATTGCTACATATGTAGGCGTATTTAAACCATAATCTCCAGTATCTGATCCTTTAAAATCGAAAGAGAGTCCATTAACTTTACCAAGTGAGGTTAAATCTACCTCTGTCCAATCAGATATAGTACCAACAGCATCATCAGTTCTATAATCAGCAAGATAGAAATCTATACTATCAGTTTTAGTTCCAGAATTGTCTAAACCATATATTCTTAATAAGAACCAAGATTTATCATCATATGAAAATGCTTTAGAGAATTGATTTCCATCATGAGCAGTCATATAAGTATAGGTGGTATTATTTACCCACATACTCTCAAAAGTAGCTAATGAATCAGCATCTTCAAATTTAATAATAGCACCTCCTTGAGAATAAGAAGAGTTATATCCATAAAGAACACAAAATGAAGTAGATGCA
>JBAYDV010000019.1:0-26198 GCA_041668045.1 Bacteroidales bacterium
CAATTAGTAAAAACTGATATTGATGTCATAAAAAAGAGTAATGATTATTATATCATTTCTGGTCTAGATGAAGGTAGCGAAGCTGTAATAGAATCTATTACAGAAGTTGAACCAAATGTTAAATATTTGTCTAGAAAATAAGTTATGAAAAAAATTATTTCGCAATTTGTAAAATATCCTTTTTACGGAGGAGTCGTTATTCTTATTATAGTTTTACTTGGATTTATCTCCATGACTCACATGAAGAAAGCTACCTTTCCTCAAATGGAATCTAAAGAGATAACAATAAGTGTCTCATATCCAGGAGCTACACCAGAAGAGATGGATGAAGGAGTAACTACACTGATAGAAAATAGTATTAGAGGTACATCTGGGATTAAAGAATTTTCATCTCGTTCAAGTGAAAATTCTGCTACAGTAACTATTACAGCATATGATGGATATAATATGGATGAATTACTCTCTGATATTAAAAATGATGTCGATGGTATATCCAATTTTCCAGCAGGAGCTGAGAACCCTATAATATCTAAAGGTCGTACTAGAGATATGGCTGTATTCTTTTCATTGGCCTCATTAGATAACCTTAATTTAATACAACTAAATTCAGAAGCTAACTTAATAGAAGATGATTTATTAGCTTCTGGGACAATATCTCAAGTAACCATACATGGCGTTCCAAGTCATCTAGAATTAGCGATCGAATTAAATGAAACTCAATTAAAAAGATATAATCTAACCCTTTCAGACATAAAAAGTGCTATTTCTAGTAATAATATAGATATCACAGGTGGTACTATTAGAAATCCTAGGGAACAGATTAAGATTATAGCAAGAAATAAAAGCATTGACCCTGAACATATTAAAAATATAGTAGTATCAGGCAATACGAATGGAGCTAATGTAACTATTGGAGATATAGCTACAGTTACATTACAATTTCCAGAGGACCCTAACAGAAGTTATGTAAATAAAAAACCTGCAGTCGTTTTCATGATTACTAAACTTGAGAATGAAGACTTAGAAGATATATCTCATTACGTTAGACAATATATTAAAGACTATAATGCCTCTCATGATGATTATGAATTAACAATGAGGATGGACTTCTTAACTAGAGTTGATAGTCAGTTAAAGATTCTAATAAATAATGGACTACTTGGTATATTCTTAGTAGTATTGATGTTAAGTCTGCTTCTAAATTTCAGATTATCACTATGGGTAGCTTGGGGTATTCCTTCAGCGTTTTTAGGTATGTTTATATTAGCTAATCTATATGGTATAACTATTAATATGATTAGTTTATTCGGTATGATACTGATAGTAGGTATTCTAGTCGATGATGGTGTGGTAATAGGAGAAAACATATTCACCCATTTCGAACGAGGTAAATCACCTCGAAGAGCTGCTATCGATGGATCGATGGAGGTATTGCCCTCAGTATTTGCATCCGTATCAACTACTATAATAGCTTTTCTTCCTCTCTTCTTCATAGAGGGACAAATGGAAATGATGTTTGATATGGCTTTTGTCGTAGTCGCTTGTCTACTTGTTTCTCTTTTAGAAGCTGTATTCGTTCTTCCCGGGCATTTGGCTAATCCTAGAGTTCTTAAAGAGAATAGTAATAAATCTCTTTATGGTAGAATAAGAATCTTCATGGATAAATTTATAAATACTTTAAAATACAAAGTCTATAAACCATTTATTCAAATTACTTTAAATAATAAAGTAATCTCAGTTTCTGTAGTTGTAGCTTTTCTTCTTATAACTTTTGGACTCATACAAGGAGGGTTTATCAAATATACTTTCTTTCCAAAAACACCTTCTGACACATTTTCTATAGATCTTGTATTAAAACCAGGGGTAAGTGAAGACCGTACCAGAACTATATTATTCTCTATAGAAGATAAAGTTTGGGAAGTAAATCAAGAATTACTTAATAAATATCACGATACCATCCCATATATTAGTTCTATTCAGTCTAGAATGGGTTCTGCTTTTAGTGGAATAGAAAGAGGTACACACGCTGGTACAATGAGAATCTTTTTAAATACCATTCCTGATTCCAAAGTAGATGATAATTTACTAAAAAAAGCAATAGCTAAGAAAGTTGGTACTATTCCTGAAGCTTATAAATTTGCTGTCGGAGCATCTAATCATTTCGGAGCTCCTGTATCTATCAGCTTGTTAGGATATGACAATGATGAATTGGAAGCTGCTAAAAACGAATTAGAAGCAGAATTAAATAAAATGCCTGCATTATTCAATATTACAGATAATAGTCAAACAGGAAGTCAAGAATTACGACTCACATTAAAACCTAAAGGCGTAGCATTAGGATTATCTATTAGTTCTCTGATGTCTGAAGTCCGTTCAGCTTTCTATGGAGGATTAGCTCAACGTATTCAAAATGGGAAAGATGAGATTTGGGTATATGTCAGATACGATGGAACTAATAGAAAAAATATCGGCCAGCTTGAAAATATGACGATTCACACATCTAAAGGAGATTATCCTTTGGGAACTGTCGCCAATATCAAGACTGCCAGAAGTTTAAGTACTATTAATCATTATAATAGTAAACGTGAGATTAGAGTAAACGCTTATCAAAAGGATCAAACAAAATCTGTCCCTGATATATTAAATTTCATCAATGAAAGCATAATGCCTAACATATTAAAGAACCATCCTGGTATCACATATATGCACCAAGGACAACAAAAAGATACAAATGAACAAATGAGTAGCTTAATTCTTTATTATGGTATTGCTTTCTTGATTATGATTCTTATAATCATGATTTACTTTAAATCATATAGTCAAGGCTTACTAATTATATTAATGATACCATTTGGTATTATAGGAGCTATTTTAGGTCATGCTATTCATGGAGAATCTCTTTCTATGATGAGTCTCTGGGGAATGGTCGCTCTTTCTGGAGTAGTAATCAATGATGCCATAGTATTCATGTCTAAATATAATCAGAATCTCGTATCAGGCATGAAAGTAAAAGATGCAGTTATAGATGCTGGTATGACAAGATTCAGAGCTATCATTCTTACTACTGTCACTACTGTAGCAGGATTAATGCCTCTTATTCTTGAGAATAATCCAGATGCAGCGATGTTAATACCTATGTCCATATCACTCGCATATGGTATACTATTCGGTACATTCTTTATTTTAGCATTCCTGCCTGTATTAGTTATGATTAATAATGCAGTTATATATCACAAACTTAAATTTCTAAATAGAAATCATCCAGAAATTGAGATTACAAGAGAATCTATTGAACCTGCTAATAAATATGCTAAAATAGATCAAGAACTTGCTAAAAACATGGAAAAGAAGTTTAATTAATTGAAAAATAATAAAATGAAAAAAATAATATATATTGCTTGTATAGTTTTAGGTGCATCATTTCAGTCAACCTACGCTCAAAATAAAGTTGAAGACTTATCACTATCTGACGCTATAAGCATTACTCTTAAGAATAATTATGATTTAACTATAACTAAGAATGATGAAAAAATAGCACAAATAAATAATACTTGGGGCAATACCGGAATCGTTCCAAGTATAGATTTAGGAATCACAGGTCAAGATATCAAAACCTTCAATGACGATGAAAATTATAATTCTGTATCATTAAAGCCACAAATCACACTTGACTGGACTCTTTTTGATGGCTTTTCTGCAAGAATAAATAAGGCGAATTATGTTGAACTCCAAAAACGCTCTGAAGGTAACACCGCCTTATTAGTAGAAAATACTATACAAGATATAATTCTAGCTTATAATAATTCTCTAGTACAGAAATCTCTCATGAACGTTTATAAAAACATGAGCGATTTATCAAAAGATAGGATGGATAAAGTTAAAAACAAAAAAGATATAGGAGCCACTACTACATACGACTATCTCCTATATAAGACCTCCTACCTTGAAGACTATGCCAATTATCTAGAGCAAAAAGTAGCATATGAGAATTCAATAAGAACTCTAAATTATATTATGGCATCAGAAGACAATAAAGAATGGAATTTAATAACACCATTAAAAGCCGATACAACATCATACGACATAACAAGCCTTTTAGAAAAATTAAAATCCAACAATCAAAATCTTAAAAATCAATACATAAATCAGAGCATCTTAGCACTACAAAGCAAATCTGCTAAAAACTCATATTATCCTAGCTTAAAACTTAATGCCGGAGTAAATAATTTTAATCAAGACATCTATTATTCAGGCAATACAGCCAATGCTAATACGAAATACAACCAAATGTATGCTGGATTAACTCTTTCTTGGAATATATTTAATGGAGGAACACGTAAACGTGCAGTGCAAATAGCTAAAATTAACGAAGAATCAGGCGACATCGAGATAAAACAAATGATTCATTCTCTAAGCAATACACTATATCAGTTATATAGCTCATACAATACATACAAGGCAATATATAATCTTAATGTAGAACGATTAAAAGCAGCAGCTTTAAATCTCTCTATCTCGAAAGAAAAATATGATGTGGGAGCGATTAGTTCCCTTGATTATAGGCAAATACAACAAACTTACTTAAGTGCACAAGTTGATAAATTACAAGCTGCTTATAATCTTATAGAAAGTAAAACTAACTTACTCCAGATTACAGGCAGCATTGTTTCAAATAATTAGTAATTATACAATAAAGAATAATTAGATTTGATCTAAAGCTTGTTCTAAATCAGCTATTATATCATCAGCATCCTCTATACCTACTGAAAGCCTTATTAACTCAGGATTAATACCTGCAGCTCTAAGTTGCTCATCAGATAACTGTCTATGAGTATGACTTGCTGGATGTAATATACAACTTTGTGAATATGCTACATGAGTTACTATATCCACTAATTTTAATGAATCCATGAATTTAATGCTCTTCTCAGTACCACCTTTTATACCAAGAGCCATTACTCCACTACATCCAGATGGAAGATATTTTTCTGCTAACTCAGGATGAGTATAGCTTTTTAATCTTGGATAATGAATCCAAGCCACTTTAGGATGCTGCTCAAGATATTGCGCTACTTTCAAACCATTCTCATTATGCTGTCTCATACGGACTGCTAAAGACTCTAAACCAAGATTCAGAAGAAAAGCATTCTGAGGAGACTGGATACATCCGAAATCACGCATAAGCTGTGCAGTACACTTCGTAATGAAAGCCCCTTCATTGCCAAAAGCCTTAGAATATGCCAGGCCATGATAAGATGGATCTGGTTCTGTTAGACCCGGAAATTTTTCTGCATGAGCCTCCCAATCAAATTTTCCACTATCTACAATACATCCCCCAACTAAAGTATTATGTCCATCCATATATTTAGTAGTCGAATGCGTAACTATATCAGCTCCCCACTCGAAAGGACGACAATTAATAGGTGTAGGGAAAGTATTATCAACTATTAATGGGATTCCATTTTTATGAGCTATTTTAGCAAACTTCTCAATATCGAAAATTTCTATAGTCGGGTTAGTTAATGTCTCTCCGAAAATTAATTTAGTATTTGGTTTTATAGCTGCCTGTACCTGTTCTTCAGTAGCATCAATAGGAATAAAAGTCACTTCTATGCCCATCTTTTTCATCGTCACTCCAAATAAATTATAGGTACCACCATAAATAGAACTACAAGCTATAAAATGATCTCCAGCTTCACATATATTAAATACTGCGAAGAAATTAGCAGCCTGTCCACTACTAGTTAACATAGCTGCAGTACCTCCTTCCAAGGCACATATTTTCTTCGCGGTAAAATCATTAGTCGGATTTTGCAAACGAGTATAAAAGTAACCATTAGCCTTAAGATCAAATAAGTCCTGCATCTCTCGGCTTGTCTCATATTTAAAAGTCGTACTTTGATAAATCGGCAATTGGCAGGGCTCACCACTTTTTGGCTTCCATCCACTTCTAACACACTTCGTGCTAGATTTAATTTCTTTTTCATTCATAATCGTTAAAAATTTGTTTAGAATATCTTTTAATGGACAAATATAATTATTTTTTAAACTAAACACTATTTTTAACCACACAAAAATCCTTCTCTCTTACATTAAAATCTAAAATTCTTTCTAAACCTCTTTAAATTTTTCACATCAGAAGCACTAGCTTCCTTCAAACTAAGTGCGAAACCACCACTTCTAGCCATCCAAACAGACATTATTGTTTTCGATGTAACTATACCCTTCTTTATCCTATAAGATGTAGGATTCGTATCATAATCAGCATCTTCACCATCGGCATAAAGAGTAGCGACATATTTTTTATCAGGATCAAGAAAATCTAGGGCAATGTGTGCCTCTCGTGCATCATCACCAGTAATACCACCAACAAACCAATCAGAGCTAGCTTTCGCTTTACGCGCTACAGTAATATATCGACCTGGCTCAGCCTCTAAATACTTACTCTCATCCCAATCCACAGCCACATCCTTTATAAACTGAAAAGCATCCATATGTTTTTCATAATTCTCAGGAAAATCAGCAGCCATCTGTAAAGGACTATATAAAGTCACATACAAAGCCAACTGCTTAGCTAATGTCGTATGAACCACTCCATGATCATCACCTTTCAAAAAGCTTAATTTAATATCAAAAATACCAGGAGTATAATCCATAGGGCCACCCATCAAACGAGTAAAAGGAAGAATAGTAGTATGATAAGGTTTATTTCCTGGCTTCCAAGCTTCATACTCAGTACCACGAGCCGACTCATTACCTATTAGATTAGGATATGTACGACAAAGACCAGTAGGACGAACAGCCTCATGAGCATCTATACATATATGATACTTAGCAGCCTCTTTAATAGCATATATATAATGATTAATCATCCATTGACTATAATGATGCTCTCCATAAGGAAGGATATCTCCGACATAACCACTTTTCACAGAATTATAACCATTATCGACCATAAACTGGTAAGCTTTATCCATATGACGTTCATAATTACGAGACGAAGCAGAAGTCTCATGATGCATCATTAATCTCATACCCTTACTTTTAGCATAAGACTGAAGCATCTTAACATCAAAATCAGGATAAGGAGTTACGAAATCAAAAACATAATCTTTTTGATGACCAAACCAATCTTCCCAACCTTGATTCCAACCCTCCACTAATAATTGGTCGAAACCATTCTCTGAAGCGAAATCTATATAACGTTTTACATTCTCATTATTCGCACCATGACGACCACTAGGTTTAACTTTTGTATAATCAGTTTTACCTAATTCTACAGAATTTAAATCATCAGTATAAGCCCATGAACTTTTACCAGTAATCATTTCCCACCATACTCCCATAAACTTAACAGGTTTAATCCAAGAAACATCTTTATAAGCACATGGATCATTAAGATTCAAAGTAATTTTTGAAGTCAATAAATCTCTAGCATCATCACTAACCATTACTGTACGCCATGGAGACTTACAAGGAGTCTGCATATGACCTTTTGTTCCATCTGCATCTGGAGTTAACCAAGACTCAAACACTAAATTTTTATCATCAAGATTAAGATTCATACAAGAATAATTCACTAAAGCTGCCTCATGAATATTTATATACAAACCATCATCAGTCTTCATTTGAAGAGCTGTCTGTACACCTGTAGGAGAAAAACTCGTCTGAGACGAATTTGGAGTATAAGCCTGTTTAAACAAACCACGAATCTCAGAAAGCTTTGACTCTGTATAATTATATTCTTGAGTATCATAATCACCTGGAATCCAAAAAGCAGTATGATTACCAGTCATAGCGAATTGTGTATGCTCTTCTTTTATAACGAAATATGATAAATTCTTCTGATCAGGAAATTCATAACGAAATCCCAAACCATGATTAAACAAACGAAACCTTAGAACGATATAACGCTTAGTCGCATTCTGAGTAAGAGACACGGCTAATTCATTATAATGATTACGTATAGTTTTTTCTTCTCCCCACACAGGAGTCCAATTTTCATCAAAGCTTGAAGTATCTACTTTAGAAATAGTAAAACCATTCATCAAACTAGCTGAATCATTTACAAGTTCTAACCCTAACTTAGATGGATTAATTACATTCTCACCTTTATAAGAAAGTTGATACATAGGTCTTCCTTCTGCATTAAGTGAAAAATTCAGGATAAGATTACCATCAGGAGATTTAATACTTTCCTCCGAGGTAAAACTTTTTGGTGACACATTTCCAGCTAAAGAAATCCAGCTGAAAGATAAAAGTAAAAAACTGCACACCATAGTTTCGATTAATACCTTAAAATTCTTTGTCATATTTTTTCAAAATTAAATTAAATTACTTAGGCTCAAATGCCGATAGCGAAATTAAAACATATTAATACTTAAAACAACCTAGAGTAGTAAGTTAGTAAGTCCTATAATTTGTATATTACTGCCTATCAACTATTTAAACATTAATACTTACAAAATATGGTAGGTATATTATAATAATTTTGATTTTTAATTTCTAATTAAACTAACTTTTTTACTTTTGTAAGATACTAATTTATTATTTCAATTATATGAATAACGTAAGAAAATATCTATATATATGTCTTTTAACATTCACATGCATATCATCATATGCTAGCGATACAAATAAAACACAGTTAGCACTTAAACGTTTAGACCAAACAATAGACAGTATAGATTTTTATAACACAAGAAAAGAAAACATCATATCCAAACATAAACAGTTAATTCTTTTAGAAAAAAAGAATTATGACAAATTATTTAAAATTTATGGATTATTAAAAGATGACTATTTCAAGTTTAATCCTGATTCATGTAAAAAATATACCGATTTACGAATAAACATAGCACGCAAATTAAACAATAAATCATATATCGCAGAATCCCTCATCGATCTAGCTAATTGGTATGCATATGTTAGTCTGTTTAGTAATGCTAAACAAATATTAGATAAAGTAAGAAAAGACCTCCCTGCATCACAAAAAGTCAAATATTATTCATCATTAAGTTCTTTTTATTATTTAAAGACATCCTATTGCAGTCTTTTCGATGAACTAAAAGCTTACAACTTAAATCAATGCTATCTTTATAGAGATTCCATTAGTCAAAATTCAGAAAAAGAAAACTCTTCAATCTATGAATTATCCTTCGCCGATAAATTAAGAATGGAAGGTCACTATAAAGAAGCGATTAAATATCTAACTTCTCGTTCCAAAAAATTCAATCCAGATAATAACCTTACACGTCTATATGCTAGTTCAATAGCTCAAAGCTATGAAAAAGAGGGGCAAATCGATGAAGCTAAATATTACTATGCATTATCATCCATCTCAGACATTCAAAATGCCATAAAAGAAACATCATCCTTATGGATGCTATCCTCCATTCTTTTTAAAGAAGGAGATCTCATACGAGCCAATCGATATCTTCAAATAAGCCTTAAACATGCTATAGAATGTAAATCACGATTAAGACAGATAGAAGTAGCACAACAGATGTCAACTATTACCACGACTTATCAAAAATATATAATAAAGAAAAATTCTCAATACAAATTACTCATATTAATACTTATTATCCTTTCTATTACATTATTCTATTCCTTATACTTCTCATATCATAAGAAAATAGAACTTAAAAAAGCCAATAATGCTTTAATTAAAAGTAATGAAATCAGGACAAAATATATTACTCAATATATAAATAGAAATTCTAAATACATAGAAGATACAGAAGAACTTCTTCACTCCATAATTAAGACAGCTACTTATCAAGATAAAAATACGCTAATTAAGAAACTACACTCAAGCACATTCATTAATGACCAATTAAATGATTTTTATACAGATTTTGATAATACTTTTCTCAATATATATCCCAACTTCATCGAAGAACTGAATGCCAAAATCAAAGATGGCGATAAATTCATACTTAAGAATAAAAAACAATTAAACACAGAATTACGTATTTTCGCATTAATCAAATTAGGAATCACCAATAGTAAAGATATGGCGAACTTCCTCCGCTGTTCTCTGCAAACTATATACAATTATCGCAGTAAAAATAAAAATTTAGGATAAATTTTAGAAAATAAAATCTAAAATTTACCCTAAATCAAATAATGTAATAAATCTCTTAATATTTATATACTAATCTAGCTTGTTTTAATAAAGGAGATGTAATTTTAATATACACTTCTCCATGAGGCTCTGTAAGTTCTACATAAGCTTTTAAAGTCCCACGATGTGCTCTTTGATGGTTAATTCTATAATTTAATCGAACATCATTCGAACCATTTTCTATACCAATCAATTTAGCGTTTCCACTAATATGACAAGTTACATTTGCATCAGATAATTCAACCATATTCCCATCTTTATCTTTTATACAAATAGGGATTTGAAGCATACTAAATTTATTAGCCTTCTTAGGACCTATTATTGTAGCTTCCACTTTATATGGCATACCTGTGGTTATTATAGTATCTTCAGCCACCTTTTTACCATCTATATAAGAAATTGCTTTTAACTCACCATCATTATACGGTATAGTCCACATAATTAAACCAGTATTATCATCATAGGCTTTTTTATCCCCTACTTTTATATTATTAAGGTATAATTCAGCTGAGTCTCCATTAGTATAAACTACTACTGTCATTTTTTCATTATTCTCATAATTCCAAACATGAGGCATATAATAAAACTTATTTTTTAAATGAGGAGTATTCGAAGGTAATGCTCCCACATAAATCATTGGTTCTTCTGACCATAAGGATTTAGAAAAATATCCATTAGGTTTAATATTATCATCTTGTTCAATTAATCCTGTATTTAAACCTCTTGAAGGCCATACTCCAGCCTCTCCTAAATAATCATAACCAGTCCAAATAAACTGACCAAATATAAATTTTTTATCACGTACTACCTTCCAAGAATTCAATCCATGCCCCGTCTCACTTCCATACAATACACGATTTGGATATTTTGCATGATCCTCATCATAACGATATTCTGTATAATTATATCCTACTATATCTAAAGAGCTAGGATATGTCGTTTCATTAGACATAACAGCTCCTGCTAAAGCTGCAGTAGTTGGTCGTGTTGTATCATATTTCTTCACTACAGATACTAGTTCTTTAGCTATCTCACCTAAGCGATTAGCATTTGGATGGTCTTTTAAATAACCACCCTTATAAGATTGAGTAGTGCCTTTTTCTTTATCTAAAATAGCATGACTATATGGATCATTAGGATAATCTATTTCATTACCTATACTCCACATAATTATAGAAGGATGATTACGATCACGTCTTACCATATCAGCCATATCTCTATCACACCATTCTCTAAAATAGAAAGCAGAACCATCATATCCAGGAGTACCGACATTCCATCCATCTATCCATTTCTTTTTAGAATATTCCCATTCATCAAAGGCTTCATCCATAATTACTAAACCTAAAGAATCACAAGCATCATATACAGCCTGAGACTGAGGATTATGACTCATTCGAATAGCATTTACGCCAATAGATTTAAGCTTTTGCATTCTTGTTATCCAAACTTCTGCAGGTACAGCTGCTCCTAATGCACCAGCATCATGATGAATACAAACTCCTTTTAACTTAGTCCATACACCATTAAGAGCAAAACCGTTATTACTATCATATTTTATAGATCGGAAACCTACTCTAGTTGATGTTTGATCTATAAGTTTATTACCATTATAAACTTTAGTAATCATTGTATATAAATAAGGATCCGTTAGACTCCATCTACGAATATTTTTTAGTTTTATCTGTTGATATACTTTTTGGGAAACATTAACATCTACTTTATGAGATGACTGATATTGAGCTATTTCTTTCCCTTCACGATCTAAAAGAATTTGTTGTATTTTAACTTTAGCTTGTTTATGACTCTGATTCTTTATTTCAGTATATGCATTTAACTTGGCATTATCATTATCAAAAGATGTTTGATACGAAACTCCCCATAAACCTATATGAACAGTATTTGCAAATATTAATTTTACATCTCTATAAATTCCTGATCCTGTATACCATCTAGAATCAGCATATTTTGAATGATCTACTTTAACAGCTATAACATTTCTTCCTCCGAAATTTATATAAGGAGTTAAATCATACATAAATGAAATATATCCATTAGGGCGTCTTCCTACCCATTTACCATTAATAAATACTTCACTGTTATTATACACCCCACCGAAATAAATATAGACTTTTTCTCCTTTACGAGAAGCTGGAACTTCTATATTACGACGATACCAAGCTACACCTCCTGGTAAAAAACCAGTACAACTAGCTAAAGCTGGACTTGCATTTTGTTCTACACTCCAGTCATGAGGTACTGTAACTGTTTCCCATTTACTATCATCTAAAGTTTCGATTCCTCCATACTTCAAATCTCCTAGATGGAAATGCCAATTTTCTTTAAGCAACTGTTGTTCTCCAAATCCCTGTGCCATAGCAGATATAGATACTAAAAGAAAAAGACAAAATGGAAAAAGTGCTTTAATATTATTCTTCTTACTTAAATTATACATACTTGAATTTATTATTTTTTAAGAACAAATGTACATACAGAATTGGATGGAATACTCCATTCACTTTGATTAGACACTGTTTGTTTTAAATCAAAATTTTCACTGGTAATATATCTATATACACTAGATGCATTAAAATTGTTAATTGATGGACTGAATTTTTTAGTTTGACTATTAAAATTAGTCATAACAACTACAAAAGTATTTTCATCAGGTGAAATATAAGCAGTTCCAAAACAATCTTTATCAAGAGGTGTATCTATAGTGATTCTTTTATATCCAGGTCTGATAAATCTACTATAATTACCTAATACCCATAATGTTTTACGTGCTACATGAGTTCCACTTTGAGAAATATCACCATATACACCACCAGCAGGAGTTAAAGACACTAATAAAAAACGATCTTTATGATTCCATTTTTCTACGTCCATCGAGGTCCAATATGACCAAGAACTTACATTGGCATATGCTAAGTCATTATGAATAACTTGTGAAAGATACATAGCTATATCCATATAACTAGAATTATCATAACCTTTAAAATGAGATCCATTATATCCATCACCAAGCATACTCCATTCTGTTTGATAGACTTTTAGGTTTTTAGCTGATGCTGCTGACCATAAAGCTCTTCTTATACTACCTAATTGATCCCAATTAGAATCAGTCCAGTAAGAATGTCCTCCAACTATATTAGCCACATGGGATAAATTACCTATATAGTTATCAGAGTTTTCATCAAAGAATTCATTAATAACATCACTAGAATTCTCATTACTTGTTTTTTCATATAGAGCCCTATAATCATTAGCTTCACTTAATAATATTTTAGTATCTAAAGAACTCTGTTCTAATGATGTATTTAATTCCTTTGTTAACTTAGCTATTTGTGAATTAGTCCAGCCTGACCCTTCTTGTGAATTATTATTCCATTTATATTGAGGTTCATTCACAGGACTAATGTACTTAATCGGGATTCCATTTTCTTCATAATGCATAGCTACTTTAGTCATATAAGATGCAAAATCATCATAATATTGATCTTGTAAATTAGCACTATATCCTTCATTAGAGTATCCTTTCCCATTTTTAGTATACCAAACAGGTGCAGAATTACTAAATAATACAATTGACTCACAGCCTCTATCTATTGCCTGTTGTAAAAAGTATTGTTGCCCCGCTGCAAGCGTCCAATCGTATGTTCCATCTTCATTTAGATAACATTCCGCTCTACGACTTTTATCCTCTATGCCACTTGCTTCACCTTGATTTGCAGTTCCTGCTCCCAAATTAGAACGCCACATAGATAAACCTATTCCGACAGGGTTATTATTTTTTATTTCTTGAGAAAAAAGCAAATCTGCAATAGCAGCGCGCTGGGATTCCTCCCAGTCACGGCCAATATAATTTCCCGACCAACAATCTGAGGCTGCAAAACCATCTATTGTTTGATTTTTCTCGTTAATATTAATAATAAGTTCTGTAATATCCGTATTAGTAGTATCAGTATTGTTGTTTGAATCAGGTAATGCGATTCCTTTATTACAAGACATAATACCTAAGGTCAAAACTATATAAAAACTTATATTTAATTTCATATTTTTATTGATAATTTTTATTTTGTGTTATAGTTCCATTACTCATAGTTATTTCAGTATTAGGAATTGGAAATAGCAAATCTCTATTTTCATCAAATTGTGACCCTTCTTCACTAGATTCTTTCTGGTTTGAAAGTTCATATTCATCAGTTGATTCCTCTGTATTATATTTTACAAAAGTACCATTAGGTCCCATAATATCAGCTATCATTTTATGACCACTATCATCATCCCATCTACGTAAATCATAAAGACGATTACCTTCAAGTGCTAACTCTAATCTTCTTTCCAAACGAATAGCATCTCTTAACTCTATACCGGTACATGTTAATGGCTCTAAACCTACTCTAGCACGTATTTTATTTACAGATACAAGAGCTTCAGGATCCTTACCTAAAGCATTTTCAACTTCAGCGTGCATTAATAAAATATCCGCATATCGTAATAAACGATAATTTAAAGGGTTATGATTGGCATCATAGTTAGTAGGCCTTTTAGCTTGTGGCTCATATAATTTACGAGAGATTCTACCACTTTTATGTTTGCTTGCAGAAATGACATATGGATTATCAGAATCAATAGCTGGTTCTCCAGGAATTTCTGTCGCTCCATCTTTAATAATGGTCCATTTTAATCTTTCAGTGTCTCCAGCATCCTCGAATGCTTTTTCTAAATTACTTGTAGGCAAACCCCATGACCAACCAGAATCATCTCTTGAACCACACACTATAGATATTCTACCTCCTAAATTATAATTAGGATCATCGCTATATTGCACCTCGAAAAGTGATTCAATGCTATTATTATGATCTATATCCCATACTTCTCCAAATTCAGGTAATAAATCAAAATCAATCCCTTCTCTCTTAATCATATCATTAAGTACAGCCTCTGCTAACTCATATTTCTTTTGATATAAATAGACTTTAGCTAAATAACCTTGAGCTGCCCCTTTAGTAGCACGTCCTATATCACTTGAAGAATATTCACTTCTTTTTGGTAATACTTTGATAGCGTCTTTTAAATCATTAATAATAAAATTATAGCACGAATCCTCACTTTGGCGAACTATTCCTTCTACTTCATTTGGCATAGACATTTTTTCAACGATAGGAACTCCTCCAAAATTTTTCACTAACTCGAAATAATGAAATGCACGTAGAAATTTTGCTTCTCCTATAAGTCTAGCTTTTAAATTATCTTCCGAAATATTTGCATCTGGAATACGTTCTATACAAATATTAGATCTCAATATACCTTTATAACGATATTGCCAATAATTACTAGTCACATTAGTATGTCCATTTCCTGTATAAAAAACGACATCATAATAATCACTATTAGTTTGAGTAGTATTACCCATCCACATATCATCAGTACACATATCTGCAACTAACTGAAAGTTAGCTATTTGCCACCAATCATCCCAGAATACAGATTGATAACATCCTGTTATTTGTTTTTCACATTCTTCAGCATTCTGGAAATATGTATCGAGATTTTCTTGGCCTTGAACTGGTTTATCCAAGAAGTCACTACAACTATTCAGCGTTAATAATAATAAAGCCGAACTTAAAATAAGTTGAAATATATTTTTCATAAAATATTCATTTAAAAATTAACGTTAATACCAAATAAAAATGTACGAGGATTTGGATATGCGAAATTATCTATTCCAGAATTCGTAGCACCTCCTAAAGCTGCTGTTTCAGGATCTTCTCCAGAATAATTAGTTATTGTAAATAAATTTTGAGCAGAAACAGACAAACGTACATTGACATTTTTAAATACTGAATCAGGTATTGTATATCCAAATTGAAGTAATTTACATTTAAGATAACTTCCATCTTCTACGAATAAAGAAGAAACTCGTTTATAATTAAGATTAGCATCATTTACTGATAATCTTGGCCATTTAGCATCGGTGTTTTCAGTAGACCAAGTCTTATTGAAAGCACCAGCATAAACATTAGTACCATTTATTCCTGAATAATATTGAATATTATTATAAATATCGTTACCAAAAGTACCATAAAAATTAGCAGTTAAATCCCAATTTTTATAAGACATTTTAGCGTTAATACCTAAAGAGAAATCTGGGAAAGCACTTCCTAAAAAATGTTTATCATTTTCATCAAGAACGCCATCATTATTTAAATCTTTAAATCTAACATCACCAGGCTGAGCATTAGGCTGTAATAAATCACCATGTTCACTTGTATGTGAATTTATTTCTGTTTGATTTTGAAACAATCCATCCGCTTCATAACCATAAAAGCGACTTAACTCACCCCCCTCTTCATTTTTTATAATATAATCTCCATTACTTTCTTCTGAATAAATTGGACTATCACCGAGTAATTTCACAGCAGTGTTTTTAACAGAAGACAAATTAAAACCTACATTATAACTAAAATCATTAATCTGGTCATGCATATAAGCTGATAATTCCCATCCCTGAGCTCTCAGTTTACCTATATTTTCCCATATTTGACCATTCCATGAAGGATAACCTAATATTAATAAATTATCTTTCTTTAATAGCATATCTTTAGATTCTTTACGAAAAAGATCAGCTGTAATTTCTAAACGATTATCTAAGATAGTCATATCAAGACCTAAATTATAGTCTTCTACAGTCTCCCATTGTAAATTCGTATTACCAACAGATGATACTGAAGAACCTACTGTACGAGTGGCACTTTGACCAAATACATAATCACTCTCACTAATCAATGTTAAATAACTTGAGTTATCTATATTTTGATTACCAACACGTCCCCAACCAGCTCTAATTTTCAGATTATCAAATATTGATTGATTTTTCATCCATTCTTCTTCAGTTATACGCCATGATCCAGATAATGCTCCAAATGTAGCATATTGATTATCTGAAGTAAATTTAGAACTTCCATCTACACGAACAGAAGCTGTTAAATAATAACGACTTTTATAATTATACATAGCTCTGAATAAATATGATGCTAAAGATGTAGAACTTAAAGATCCACTTGCTTTTTCATTTAATGTTCCTGCACTTACTTGACGTAATGCTTCAATATAACTTGGAGTATCCTCACGAGAACCGTTTAACCAATTATTATTAAATTCTTCCATGGTAAAACCACCCATAATATTAATATTATGATTATCATCTATGGTAGTCATATAAGTAGCAATATTATTCCAGTTCCAATTAACTTGATGAGAAACATTCCTATAAACTTTACTTAATGCATTTTGTTCTAAATTATCTATAAAAAACTCTGGATTAAAACCATCTGTCATTTGGAATGCAGCATTTAAACCAAATTGGCTCTTAAATGTAAACCCCTTAAAAGGAGAAATCATAACATAAGGATTCATCATTAAAGCATAACTCTTAGTATCATCACTCATTCTAGATAAACTAGCGACTGGATTCCATGTTTGATTATTATAAGACCTTGCATAATTATTATAAGGATTATCACTCCATTCTGATGCATCTTTATATACAGGTGTAGTAGGATCCATAGTTAATATAGAATGCATTAAACTTGGTGTATTTTTCCAATGTTCATATCGAGGGTTAAAATCAATTCCTACTTTCACATAATCATTGAATGTAAATTCTGAATTATAACGCATTGTAGCTTTTTCCCAAAAACCTACTTTATATTGAGAATCTTGACGGAAATAATTTATACTTCCACTGTAAACTTGCTTTTCACTTCCTCCTTCAAATCCAAGAGAATAATTTTGTATAAGAGCCACAGTATTTATACTCTCATCCCACCAATCTGTTCCATCAGCATTTGTTAAATTACTTGCTCCACTCCAAATTGGTTCACTACCATCATTTGTATAACGAGCTTTAAAAACTTTTTCATATTCTTCAGCTCCTGCTAAATCAGGTTTATCTAAGGTTTGAAAGCCTACAGAGGAATTAAAATGAAATTTAGTCGCTCCAATTTTTCCCTTTTTAGTAGTAATTAGGATTACACCATTTGAGCCTCTCGTACCATAAATAGCCGAAGCTGAAGCATCTTTTAAAACTTCTATACTTTCTATATCATTTTGACTTAGAAAATTAGCATTTGTTCCTACCGGAACCCCATCAACTACATATAGTGGATCTGAGCCATTAACAGTAGTCAAACCTCTAATTATAACCCTAGGGGTACTTCCAGGACTACCACTACTAGTTACTTGAACGCCATTAGCTTTACCTTGTAATGCAGAAATAGCATTGCCAGAAACTGTAGTATTCAAATCTTTTCCTTTTACAGTAGAAATTGAACTTGTCAAATCACTTTTTTTAACTGTTCCATATCCTACCACTACTACTTCATCTAGTGCAGAAATATCTTCTGACATTATAACATTAATTATTTCTCTACCATTTAAAGTTATTTCTTGTGGCACTAAACCTATCATAGAAAAAACTAAAGTGGCATTTTTGTCAGCTTGAATATTATAATGTCCATCGATATCCGTACTAGCTCCTATCATAGTCCCTTTGACTTGCACAGTCACACCTATCAAGGGCTCATTATTTTTGGATGAAGATATAGTTCCTTGTACTTTAATATTTTGTCCAATAGCTAATATTGGTAAAAAGCAAAAGAATATTAATAAATATTTTTTCATTGTATTCTTATTAAGATTATTTAATTATTAATTGGGAAAAAACGGGAGCGTAATAAATAGGTATCAAACTCAAATCTATAAGTTCCATCTGCTGGTACTTCTATTTTATCAGAGTTTTCTCCTCCATTATATACATTCCCCTCAGGCTCACTACTATTATCACTCCATCTCCAGAAAGGTAATGGCCACCAACCCCAACTATGTTTTGGTCCAATAGTAAATGCTATTTTATTTCCTTTCTCTAAATCACATTCTACTGAAAATAAAAATGGATTATTAGCATCTTGTGTTAACATTAAAGGTTCTTTTGGAGACCAATTCCCAGCCCCAGGAAGACCTTCTCCGATAAGACCTATCTCTAAAGGAATAGTTCCATCGTCTGCATTATTTCCATTAAGGAACAAATCTTCGCCAATAGGAATAGGCGTAGCATCTGGAGTAAATTCATTTACTCTATATTCTCCAGAAAGAATATTAAAGTCTATAGAATAATAAGTATTAGCTTTAGGTAATATAATACTTGATGATTCTTCTTGATTATCAGCTAAGATGCTGTTATCTGATATGCTTGGTCCAAAACATATAGGAGAAAAATCCGTCTTTTGAGGTATAAATTTAATAGCTGTATTAGCTTTTTGATTATAATACTCAGCACGATATGTATATGCATCAGTTCTCTTAATTAATTGAGGTATTCCAAAAAGGTCACTATTTAACATAGAAGCATCTGATACATCAGCTAAATACATCTTATCAAAATCTGGCATTTCTGAGACATTGATTTTTGAATATTTAGTAGTTGATAATCCAAAAGCATCTATCGCTGTAATTGTCATATCATAGGTATCCGCTTGAGACGGCAATGTGATTTTCTCACTAAACGTATAATCTATTCCACTTATATCAAAAGACTTATGATAGTCAATAGAAGGAATATCAAGCGTTACATTAGCTAATTCTTTATTATCTGATACTTCAAAAGATAAATTAAAAACAGTTTCGTTTTTTATTAATACTGTGATATTTTCACTTGGCACAGTTACAAAACGAGGAGCATCAAAATCTCCATCTAAAGAAACTAATAAATCAGAAGTACTCTGTTCTCCTGCAAGATTTGTAACCAAAATTTTCACATTAAAAGGTCCCCCAGTTAATGTTTTAGGTAAATTATATTTATAAGACAAATTATAACTTAATAATGTTGTATCTGGATATATAATAGTAAAATCTATTATCTTATCTAAATCTAAATCTACAGATGTTAATTGTATAGTTTTAATACCAATATTATCTTTAATGCTACTTGAAACAGTAATAGTCCTCCCTGCTTCAGATTGAATATGTTCAGAAGTCAAAATTTGACTCGGTGCTGTTCCATCTCCTTTTATAGAATTATCATTACTACATGACAATAATAATGGAACTACCAATGAATATAAAAAGAGATATTTTAAATATTTCATACGATAAATGTTTTAAATGTTAAATAATTTCTATGCACAAAAATAAGTTCTTTATATTCCCTTTTTATGTTTTTTTCATTCATAAATAATATAAAATTCAGTCATTTCACCAATATCACTTGTCATGTTCACTTGTTTTATGTAATTTTCACTCATACTTTAAAATAGAAATCCCCCAAAATGAAAAACTACTATATTTACTTTAAACTCATTTTCATCTTCAATCTGTTTTTTTCCATACAAAATATAAATGGTCAAGATATGATTAATTTAGGAGTATCTAAAGGATTATCAAATAATTATATTGAAGATATAACTCAAGATATAGACGGGTGTTTTTGGATAGCTACAGATGAAGGAATTAATCGTTTTAATGGTAGCACATTTAATGTTCCGAAAAGATTAGATAATAGTCTGCTAGTAGAAGATGACATAAACTGTATACTAGCTTCTAAAAATAGTAGCATAATATTCATAGGATCTAGAACTAACGGATTATACATATATGATTACCATTTACGAACTATACAATCTTTTCCTATAATTAAAATAAATAACACTAAAGATATACATAAATACGGTTTAGCTTCAAATTTAATAACTTCCTTATCATGGGGCGATAACGGACTACTATGGATTGGATATTATGATTATGGTATAGATTCATATAATATTCATACGAAACAATTTACTCATTATAATAAATATACATGTCCTGAATTTAAATGGAATTCCGTTTGGTGTTTAGAAGAAATAAATAATAAAGTATTTATAGGACATAATCATAATGGATTAAGTGTAATCGATTTATTAAATAATAAAGTGTCTCATTTTACAGCTATCGAAAATTCTGAAAACAGCTTAGCTGGAAACAATGTACTTTCATTATGTACTGATAATCAAGGATTACTATGGTGCGGAACGAATAAAGGGCTATCATTATTTAATACAACTAATAACACATTCAAAACATTTAATAGAACTTTAGGAAACTCTACTCTTAAAAAAAATATAATTCGAGATCTAAAAATATCTAAAGATAACTTATTATATATAGGAGCGGAATTTACAAGTGTACAAATTTCAGATTTGACAGATTTGACGATGAATAAATCAGTGTTTCTTAAAACACGAAGATTAGAAAACTCCGATAATAATTCAATTCTTGGGAATTTTACTATACGTAGTATTTTCATTGATCAATATAAAAATATCTGGATAGGCACCTATGGAGGAGGAATAGTAGTGTCTCCACATAAAACTTATCAGATACAAAATCTAGCTTATAGATTACACGATTACAGTCAATATTCCCTTTCATCTCCAACAGCTTGGGGACTAGAAATAGATGAACATGGCTATCAATGGGTAGGTACAGACGGAAATGGTATCGATATCGTATCTAATAACAAAGTTATTAAACGAATTTCAACAATCGCTAACATAAAAAAGCCAGCAGTTTTATGTATAAAAAAGGACTCTTTCAATAATATGTGGATAGGATGTTATAATGATGGGCTTCTTTATTATGACACTCATAATAATACATCTGTCAAAATTAAATTATCAGGTTCAAATAATATAGATATTAGGGATTTATATTTATATAAAAACATACTATATATAGGGTCAGACTCAGGTTTATATGCTGTTAATACACTCACGAAAAAACAGATTAATTATTGGGATATGTCAAAAAACGGAATGAATATCAATTTAATTAGATGTGTATATAGAGATAAAAAAAATAATATTCTTATAGGTACATATGGAGAAGGTCTTGGTATATTTTCTCCATCAATGACATTAATAAAAAAGATACAACAATCAAATGGATTGATATCAAATAGAATAAGTGCTATCACACAAGATTCTGAAAATAATTTATGGATTGGTACTTTAAAAGGATTAATGAAAATAGATCAAGATTATAATATATTAGACACTTTAACTACTAAAAAAGGATTGTCAAATAATCGCATTAAATCATTAATTGAAGTTCCCAAAGGTCAATTATGGATTAGTACAGAATACGGAATTAATAATATTCGTTTAAAAGATAACAACATCCAATTATTTGTCTCAAGGGACATACCTATATATGGTTTTAAAGCGAAATCGGTAGCTTCAGATGGAGAAAATATATATTGGGGTTCATTAACTGGTTTATGGCTTTTTAATCCTAAAAAATTTAACTATAAAGAACAAGTTACACATCCTGAAATAACATCAATCCAATATAATAAAAGAAGCTTTAAGGAAGGAAGAAATAATATTAATTTTAGTAAACCATACGCAACAAAATTTAATTACTATCATAACACTATTAATTTTTCTTTTAATGAAAAAGACATTGCTCTATCAAATTTTGTAAAATATAGCTATAGAATTAAAGAAATTAATGAAAATTGGAGCCTTCCTTCTACTAATAATAGAGTATTATATAGAAATTTGCCTCCAGGTGATTACAATTTAGAATTAAAATCATGGATTTTTTCAAAAAAACAAAATATATCACAAACTAAATATTCGTTTACTATATTACCTCCTTTTTGGCTTACCTGGTGGTTTAAAACATTAATAGTTCTTGTTATATTTTTAATAATCTTTTTTATTCTTTATCACACTACTAATAATATCATTATAAAAAATAATTATGAATTAGAAAAGAAAAAAAGGAAATCTGAACAAGCTATAAATAATGAAAGAATGCAGTTTTATACTACTATTACACATGAACTTAAAACTCCTCTTACTCTTATTTTGGGCCCTCTTAACGATTTTCTACATAGCCCAAATTTAAACACAAAAGAAAAAAAGATTATGAAGGTTATTAATATTAATGCCAATAGATTATTAACATTAACAAACCAAATAATGGAATTAAGAAAATTGGATCAAAAGCAAAGTAAACTTATCGTTCACAAAGGACAATTTGATAAATTCCTCGAAGAAATATTTAATAGTTTTTACGAACTATACCATAAAAAGGATATAACTCTAATAGCAGATATAGAAAAAAATATGAAGCCTATTTATTTTGACTCTAGAGTTATAAGTATAATTATCTATAATTTATTAAACAATGCATTAAAATATACATCGAAAGGAGTTATAAAAATAATAGCCAAACAGAATAAAGAAAACAATGATATAATTATCAATATAATAGATACTGGAATAGGCATTCCAAAAGATAAAATTAAAAATATTTATGATAGATGGTATAGAGCTCATCCAGAATTAAAAGTACAAGGGACAGGAATTGGTTTAAATATAGTCAAATCAATGATAGCTCTACATGAAGCTAAAATAGATATTTCTAGTAAAGAAAATATTGGAACCAACTTCACTTTATATTTTTCAGGTAGTAATAATTACCCTAATGCCACACATGAACAAACTACAGAATCATCTAATCTATTTCCATATTTTAGTAATCCCGTAGATATCGATTCGTATAAAGAAACAAATGATGAAAATATTTTTAATAATAATAACACAGGGATAAGCTCTATAAATAAAAATACAGTTTTAATAGTTGAAGATGAAAACAACATAGCAGAATATATATCCGACTCTCTCTCAGAAAACTATAATACGATCATTGCTAATAATGGGGAAAAAGCTTTAGAATTATTAAAAATAGAAAAAGTTCAATTAGTTATAAGTGATTTAATGATGCCAGGAATGGATGGCATAGAATTGTGTGAACACATAAAAACAAACCCAAGTACAAGTTCTATACTATTTATTATGCTAACTGCACAAGAACAACTTTCATATAAAGAAGAAGCATATAAAGTTGGAGCCGATTCATATCTCACTAAACCATTTAGCAGCACACTTTTAAAAAGCAGAATAGATAATTTAGTAACTAAAAATCATTCAGATTTTGAAAAAATAAATGAAATTAAAAAGAAAATCTCCGTTAGTCATAAAAAAGAAATTATAGAAGAAAACTTAAATTATCAAGATCAGGAATTTCTTGAAAACGTCAAATGTCTTATCATAGAAAATCTAACTCAGTGTAACACTAATATTAACTTTTTAGCCGAAAATCTAAATATGAGTACATCTACTCTATATAGAAAATTTAAAACAATACTTGGTATCTCGACTAAGAAATATGTAAATAAAATAATAATGGAACAAGCCGAAATATTACTTCTTTCTAAAAAATATAATATTAATGAAATTAGTGATAAATTAGGATTCAGCAGTCCTGAATATTTTAGAAAATCATTTAAAGATTTTTATAATGTAAGTCCAAGTTATTACATAAAAAACCTAAGTAATTTAAATCAGGTCAAATAATAATATGAAAAAAATAATACTTTTAACAATTCTCACCCTTTTAATAGCGTTGCCTACTTTTTCAAAACATAAAGAAATTCAAAAACTCCAATACTCTTCTTATCTATTTGTATACTTTACAGGAAATAATATCGAAGATGAATCTATTCATTTCGCTATTAGTCCTGACGGATACTCTTTCATTGCTCTAAATAATAATCATCCAATCTTAGATTCGAGAAAAATAAGTTCAACAGGAGGCATTAGAGACCCTCATATTCTTAGATGCGAAGATGGAAAAACATTCTATATGGTAGCAACCGATATGGCATCTCAAGATGGTTGGGATTCAAATCGAGCTATGATACTCTTAAAATCTAAAGATTTGATACACTGGACACACTCCATTGTTAATATACAAAAACAATACGAAGGACAAGAAAATTTAAAAAGAGTATGGGCTCCCCAAACCATATTCGATCCTAAAGCCAAAAAATACATGATTTATTGGTCAATGAAACATGGCAATGGACCTGATATCATTTATTACTCCTATTCAAACAAAAGTTTTACTAAATTAATAGGAAAACCTAAGGTTTTATTTATACCTAAAGATAGAAAATCCTGCATAGATGGAGATATAGTATATAGAAATAACACGTTCTATCTTTTTTATAAAACAGAAGGACACGGCAATGGAATAAAAGTAGCTACTACGCATTCCCTTACATCTGGAAAATGGAGTGAAGATCCCGCCTATAAACAACAGACCAAAGAAGCAGTTGAAGGAGCAGGAACATTTAAGCTAATAAATCAAGATAAATACATTTTAATGTACGATGTATATATGAAAGGCAAATATCAATTTACCGAAACTACCGATTTTAAAAATTTCAAAATAGTAGATAATAATATCAAAATGGATTTTCACCCAAGACATGGCACTATAATACCCATAACTAAAGATGAATTAACTCTTCTGATTAAAAGATTTAATTCATCAAAATAATATTTTAATTAAAAAAAGTAGCTTATTATTCAGCAAAAATTACTATCTTTTGAAAAATTAGATTTCAATCTGAAATCTATATAAACATAATATAATTTAAATTAAATATTTATGGCTAAAACACATTTAAAAAAAGCTGAAATTAATACATATGGCGTTCTTCCACAAGTTGGAAGTGTAGCTTTAGATTTCACATTAGTAAAAAATGATCTTTCAAATATTTCACTTAAAGATTTGAAAGGAAAAAAAATAGTTTTAAACATTTTTCCAAGTCTAGACACAAGCACTTGCGCTGCTTCAGTAAGAAATTTTAACAAAGCAGCGGCAAATTTAGAAAACACAATAGTTCTTTGTATATCTAAAGACTTACCATTCGCTCAAGCACGCTTTTGCGGAGCAGAAGGAATAAAAAATGCCATCACAGCATCTGAATTTAGAGATGATAATTTTTCAAACAACTATGGTGTTAGACTAATAGATAGTCCAATGAAAGGTCTGTTAGCTCGTGCAGTTATAGTTATCGACGAAAAAGGTATAATAAAATATACTCAATTAGTTAATGACATAGTAGATGAACCAGATTATGATGCAGCATTAGCAGCACTTTAATATA
>JBAYDV010000020.1:0-25933 GCA_041668045.1 Bacteroidales bacterium
ATGGTATGGGATTATAATGATAAAATAGGAATACAACCAGTTAAAATGTTCTATTTTAATATATTAGAAGAACTAGATTATCCAAAAGAATACTTCATAGATACTAAAACTAATAAAATGTATCTTTATTTAGATGAGAAGATACAGCCAAAAGAAGACTTTAGATTATCATATTCTACAGATAATTTGATTAAAATTAACAGTGCCAATTATTTAACATTTGAGAATTTAGAAATTTCAGGAACAAGAAATACTGGAATTATTATAAATAATGGAACATATAATACTATCATAAATTGTGAAATTCATTCTATGGGATGTGATGGTGTTAATATAAATGGAGATCATAATGTCGTAAAGAATAGTAGTATACACGATATTGGAGGGACTGGGATTTCTTTGAGAGGTGGTATCAGAAATTCTTTGCAACCAGCATTAAATAGAATAGAAAATTGTATTATACATGATTTTGCTCAACAGAAAAGAGCTTATCATTGTGGTATAGCTATTAGTGGTGTTGGACAAATAGTTACTCATTCAGAATTATATAATGGACCTCATATGGCCATGAAAGTAACAGGTATAAATCATTTAATTGAATATTCGAATTTTCATAATTCTCCATGTGAATATTCAGATATGCTAGGAATTTATTTTTGTTCTGGAAATTCCATGTTTAATAGAGGAACTATAATTAGAAGAAATAAATTTCATGATGTAAATGGTACTTGGAAGCAAAGTGCGGGAGTCTATTTAGATAATGAAACGGCAGGTGTAAAGGTAGAAGAAAACTATTTTTATGATAATATAGCGCAACAAAGTGGTTGGTCTGTTATGATACACGGGGGTTGTGATAATCAGGTGCTTAGAAATGTGTTTGTGTATTGTAGTTTTCCTTTTAATATTTATACCAGACTTAATGGTTATGCGGCAGATAAATTTGAAGATTGCCTTTTAAGATGGCAGAAAGATTTTCAGAAAAATATGAATAAGATATGGGCTTATAATTTTCCTGAATTAAATAGATATTTCGATGATGAGCATATAAGTCCTAAAACTATGGATTATACTTATCATATAAAGAAAAATAAACAAGGTGAAATTACTAATTATTGGGATAGAAGAACCCCAGATTCAAATGTTTTTTCGGATAATTTGATATATAATGAGAGTCAACAAATTTTAGCTTTGCCTGAAATTAAAAAAGGTCAAAACACTGAGATACGAGATTATTATGTCGTATCTGGATTTAGAATAAAAAATGGTACGATGGAAGATGATTTAATACATATGAATAATCATAATGTTCTAGAAGATCCAGGTTTTGCTAATTATAAGAAAAGAGATTTGAGGATTATATCTAATAATAAAAATAAGCAACTATTAGACTCTTTGCCTTATTTAAAGAATAATTACTTTGAAAAAATAGGAATTAATAACTAAAAATTTAAATATTATGAAACATATATCTTTAGGAATATTCATATTAATAATATCTGGTATATTATCCTCGTGTCATAATTCTAGTCAACAAACAGTAGAATTTCCTTACTATATGCCAAAAACGGAGGCGGAACTTCCTGATGGCTTAGAATTAAGTACTTCAATGAAAAGAGTTTTTGAAACATTTCATAGTCGCAGACCTGAAGAAAATGAACTTTTTTCTACATTTAAATATTCTGAACTTAAAAGTTTTGACTATAATAATGGAGATGGTACTATAACACGAAGAGATCCTTCACGTGTAATAAAAGTTAATAATACATATTATGTATATTATACTTATCGTCATACTAAAACAGGTCATCTTGGACCAAAAAAAATGTACTGATGAAATTCCATCATCGGATTGGGATTTAGCAGAAATTTGGTACGCTACTTCTAAAGATGGATTCCATTGGACTGAACAAGGTCCTGCTGTTAAAAGACCTGCAAAAGGAGAATTAGGACAAAGAAGTATATCTACTCCAGACGTGCTGATATGGAAAGATAAATATTATATTTATTACCAAGCTTTTGATTATGCTAGTGGAACACAAGGTGGGGATAATTGCCCTGTTAGCTGTGCCGTAGGAGATAGTCCTGATGGTCCATTTATTCCTTATGGTAAAATAGTAATACCTAATGGAGGGGTTAATGATTGGGACGGTTACTCAATTCATGATCCATATCCAATAGTATTTAAAGGTAAAATATATTTTTACTGGAAGTCCGATTATAATGGTCCGGGTTCTTTGATCAGATCCACAGGTTTAGCTATTGGCGAGAATCCACTGGGACCATTTGTTAAATGTGATAAAAATCCTGTTTTAAGTTCTGGGCACGAAACGGGTCTATTCAGATATAAAGAAGGTATAGCAGCTTTACAATATAAAAATGGTCATGAGACGAATACTATTCAATATTCCACAGATGGTATAAATTTTCATTTGGCAGCGATTTCAACTATGCTTCCTTATGCTGTAGGATTATATGATCCAGATGCTTTTACCAATACTAAATATGCGAAGGGTGTTAGTTGGGGATTATGTCATGTAGGAGTAGGAAAAGGAGTTCAAGCACATTGCGAATTACTTAGATTTGACTGTGATTTAAGTTTGGATATCAATGATCCTATAATGAAAAATACTATGCAAAATTATTCTAAAGAAGAATTACTAATGCATTCATTAACTACTAAAGAAAAAAGAGAAATATTAAAAAGAAATACTTTAAAATAATATGAAATATAGCTATCTTTTATTATTGTGTTCAGCTTGTTTGTTTAGTTGTTCATATACGAGTACACCTACGAAGCATATATCTAATTTGCCTTCTCCTCCAGAGGGTTATAAGTGGGTAGTGAATGAAGATTTTTCAGATGAGTTTAATGGAAATCAATTAGATGAAACTAAATGGTATCGAAAAAGTCCACATTGGACTAATGGTAGACCACCAGCTACATTTAAAGCTGAAAATGTGAGTGTCAAAGATGGGTATTTGAGAATTACTAATAGATTTTTAGAACACAAAGAGGGGAAAGATGGTAAACCAGGAGATATATATTATCTTTCTGGTGGGGCAGTTGCTTCCAAAAGTGATAAAGCTTTTTATGGTTATTATGAATGTAGAATGAAGGCATCTAAAACGACGATGTCATCTACCTTTTGGATGAAAAATGCTCCTGAAAAACAAATTTTAAACATCGATGGTAAAGAAATAGAATGTAGTGTGCGACAAGAACTTGATATACAAGAAACTGTAGGGGACCCAAAAGTATTAGAGGAAGAAAAAAAATCTTGGGTTCTGAATACTAATAAACGTATGGGCTCCAATACTCATTATAATTATTATTATAAAGATCCAGTTACAGGTAAACATATTAAAGGGCATAAAAGTGTTTCAGGATCTTGCGAAAACATAGAGAATACCTCAGAAGTTTTTCATACATATGGCTGTTGGTGGAAAGATGCTACAACTTTGGATTTTTATTTAGATGGTAAATATGTTTTTACTATTCATCCGGATACTACATTAGATAAAGAACCATTCAGCAGGCCTATGTATATGCATATGGTAACAGAAACTTATGATTGGGAAAAAGTAAGACCTACAGTTGAGGATTTAAAAGATGAAGAGAAGGCGACGACTTTATATGATTGGGTTAGGTCTTATAAATTAGTGCCAAAAGAGAATGCTTCTCTGTAAAAATTGGTGACTCTATATTATAGAATATTGAGATTTTTAAATTAAATGATGTTATTTGTCTGAAAATGTGTAACTTCGCGGCATAACAAAGATTGAATGATAAATAATTTCGAAGATTTAGGACTACGCGGCGATATCGTTAAAGCGGTCCAAGAATTGGGTTTCGAACACCCAACACCAGTACAAGAGAGCATAATTCCAACACAACTAAAAGAACAGTCTGATATAGTTTGCTTATCGCAGACAGGAACAGGTAAAACTGCAGCTTTTGGTTTGCCATTGATTCAAGAAATAAATCTTGATGAGGCTTATCCTCAGGCACTTGTATTAAGTCCAACACGTGAATTGTGTAGGCAGATAGCTAGTGATTTAGAAAGCTATGCTAAATATAGTAAAGGTTTTAGACTAGTAGCAGTTTATGGAGGTAGTAGTATAGATACACAAATACGTCAAATTAGAAAAGGTGTAAATGTAGTAGTAGCTACTCCAGGTCGTATGGTAGATTTAATTGAAAGAAAAGTAGTAAATCTAGCCAAAATTAGCAGAGTAGTACTCGATGAGGCTGATGAAATGCTAAACATGGGATTTAAAGAAGAGCTTGACACTATATTAAGTCACTGCTCAGGAGATAGAATAACGTGCTTATTTTCTGCTACTTTACCTATAGAGGTGGAGTCAATAGCTAAGAAATATATGCACAAGGCTAAGATGGTCACTATAGGAAAAAGAAATGAGGGTACTAATAATGTTAAGCATTATTATTATATGGTCAATGCTCGCGACAGATATCGTACTGTTAAGAGAATTTGTGATTATAACCCAAATATCTATGGTATAGTATTCTGTAGAACACGTCGTGAGACGCAGGAGGTAGCAGATGAATTAAAGAAGGATGGTTATAATGCTGATGCACTTCATGGAGAACTTTCTCAAGTTCAACGTGATTTAGTAATGAATAGGTTTAAAAATAAGACTTTAACATTATTAATCGCGACAGATGTCGCAGCACGAGGAATTGACGTGAATGATTTAACTCATGTCATTAATTATAATCTACCTGATGAGCCTGAACAATATACTCATAGATCTGGTCGTACAGGTCGTGCAGATAAAACAGGTATTTCTATAGCTATTATAAATTCTAGAGAACAATATAAATTACATAGAATAGAAAAAGTTATCGGTAAAAAGTTCGCACAAGCGAAGGTTCCTACTGGTAAAGAGATATGTTCTAAGAAATTATTCCAATTAGTGGATCAAATCGAGAATGTGAAAGTTAGCGATGAGATTATGGAATATATGAAAGTAGTTGAGGAAAAGTGGGCTTATCTTTCTAAAGAAGAGATTATAGCTAAAGTGCTTTCTACAGAGTTTAATCGTTTCCTTGATTATTATAAATTCGCTCCAGATATTAACGTGTTAGAACATGCTAAAAGAGAAGAGATAGAGAGAAGTGATGCTCCACTTAGAAAACCTACTAAAGGTTTCGATTGGATAAAAATTAATTTAGGTAGTCGTAGAAGACTTACACCGAGGAATTTTATAAGATTATTAACTTCTTGTGGTATGGGTAAAAAAGACATAGGACGTATCGATATTCGTAAAGAAGCTTCTTTCGTAGAGATAAGTAAACGTTCAGTTCCTTATGTCGTAGAGAACCTAAATAATACTGATTATAGAGGAAGAAATTTACGTGTTTCTTCTGTAAAATAGCCTCCAAAGTATCCCTATTTAAAGTGCGGGAAATAGTCTCCAAGAGATATCGAAAATAAATTAAAAAAAAGAACCAACTATTAATTATTTGTATATATTTGCTTCGTTCAATTGAATGATTTATTAAAACAATTATATAAACTTTTTTTTAATATTATACGTTAATTCTTATTAACAAAAATAATGATTTCGAATCTTAACGGTGACGTTCCCCGACTAAAGGGAAAATTAGCAAACGACGTTCTTTTAATGGAAAGACGCCAGCTAAAAAATGAATTCACAGTTCTAGGACAGATAGATACTATTAGTCCTCGTTGTCAAAATTTCCTTCACAAATTTTTTCCCAATATTTCTTATCGAGAATGGAATGACTGGAAATGGCAGCTTAGAAACTGTTTTAAATCTGTAGAAGATTTATCTCGAGTGATGATTTTAAGTGATGATGAAAAATTAGCTATCTCGAAACTGAAAGAAGCTAATCGCCTTCCAATGAAAGTATCACCTTATTATTTATCCCTTATTTATGATTCTAAACCTGGGGATCCTATCAGGAAAACTATGATTCCTATGATGAATCAACTTGTAACTTCACCAAACGAGGAGGCAGATCCTCTTGATGAAACAGGAACAAGCCCTGTAAAAGGTATCGTTCATAGATATCCTGATAGGGTATTATTCGTAGTAACTCAATTTTGTTCAGCTTATTGTAGATATTGCACAAGGTCACACCTAGTGGGCAAACCTCATCCTTTAACTAGAGATGAATGGGATAATGCTATAGCGTATATTGATAAGCATGAAGAAATTAGAGATGTAGTAGTTAGTGGGGGAGACCCTTTAACTATGGAAAATAGTAAACTTGAATATCTGCTTTCAAGATTACGTAGTATTAAGCATGTAGAAATAATACGACTTGGGACGAAAGTGCCAGCTGTACTTCCTATGAGAATTAATGCCAGGCTGCTTACTATGTTGAAAAAATATCAACCTTTATATTTTAGTGTACATTTTACTCACCCTCGTGAGATGACTCTCGAGACGAATAGAGCATGTAATATGATAGCTGATGCTGGATTTCCTTTAGGTAGTCAGACGGTTCTTTTAAAAGGGATTAATGATAATCCAGAGGTGATGAAAGATTTGATGCTTAAATTACTAAAAGTAAGAGTAAGGCCTTATTATATTTATCAATGTGATCCTATTCCTGGTTCAAGTGCTTTTCGTACCACTGTAGAGTCAGGTGTGAATATAATAGAGCATCTTAGAGGTCATGTTAGTGGTTATGCTGTTCCTCATTTCGTAATAGATGCACCTGGTGGTGGAGGAAAAGTACCTATATTGCCTAATTATGTAGTTAAGTCAGGTAAGAAAGAATGGCTTATTAGAAATTATGAACATAATGTTTATAAATATCCTAATGAAAAATAAAATAAAAACTATAGGTATTACTTACGATTTACGTGAGTGGTATCTTCAAAAGGGTTATTCTGATGATGATACAGCAGAATTTGATAAAGAAGAAACCCTTATGGCTATCGAAAAAGAAATTAGCCTAGCTGGTTATAAGCCTATTCGCATAGGTAATATTTTTCAACTTGTTGAGGCTTTAGCCAGGGGTGATAGGTGGGATATGGTTTTTAATATAGCTGAATGTATGTATGGTGATGGTAGAGAAGCGACAGTCCCAGCCTTATTAGATCAATATCAGATTCCTTATTTCTTTAGTGGCCCTGTTATAATGGGTATTTCTTTGAATAAATATATGGCTAAATTAATAGCTGAGGCAGGTGGTGTGCCAGTATGTCGAGGCAAGTTGGTTCGTAATCAGTTCGACCTTCAATTAGTGGAGGCTGAGGTGAATTCATATAGATTATCATATCCACTATTTGTTAAACCTGTAGCTGAGGGGACAGGCAAAGGAATCACAGATAAGAGTATTATTCATAATAGTCTTGAGTTATGGGATGTCTGCACTGAGTTATTAAAAGTATATAAACAGCCAGTTTTAGTGGAGGAGTATCTTTCTGGCAGGGAGTTTACCGTGGGAGTAGTAGGAAGTGGCACTGATACTAGATGTGTAGGAGGAATGGAGATAATATGTAAAGATGATTTGCCTTATTCTAATTTCGTAAAAGAAAATTATGAGGATTATGTCGAATATAAAGTTTTGGAAGGGAATATCAAGGATCAATGTGAGGCTGTAGCTATTTTAGCTTGGCAGACTTTGGGAGGCCTGGATGGAGGTAGAATAGATCTGAGGGCTGATAAAAATGGAAGAATTTGTTTTATAGAGGTGAATCCTTTAGCTGGATTAAACCCATATATATCTGACCTTCCTATTTTGGCTAGACTTAATAATAAGGATTATCATTTTATCATGCAGTCTATAATTAGTGCAGGGATCAGAAGGTGTACTTCAAATTCTAGGTCATTTAAAGAATCATATTGTTAAATGAGAACATGTACTATTATATATAATAAGGTAGAGGCCGATTCTTCGGTTGATACCTTAGATGTATTAGATCAGGTCGCTTTCGTGGAGAAAAATTTGACAGAGTTAGGTTTTAAGGTTAATAGATTGATGCTTACTGCTAATTTTATGGCGGAGCTTAAACACATTGCCATAGAAAAAGATGACATAATTTTTAATCTTGTCGAGGCGGTAGGGGCTTATGATGAATTGCTGCATTTTATTCCTGCTACGCTTGACGCTTATGGTGCGAGATATACTGGTTGTTCGACGAATGGTGCATTTCTCACTGGAAACAAAAGATTAGCTAAAGATTTTATGGCAATGGGTGGGATTTCGGTCCCTAGAAGCTATGATTTCGAGCATCAGTCTTATCTGCAGAAGAATAAAAAATATATTATCAAACCTACATCTGAGGATGGTTCTGTTGGTATCACTGAGGATTCAGTGTTCTTGTATGATGGGACTTTTAGGCATAAGCCTGAAGGGCAATGGTTTATAGAGGATTATATCGATGGGCGTGAGTTTAATATAAGTGTGTTGTCTGGGGAGGTGATTCCTCCTGCGGAGATAGTGTTTAATGATTATTCTGCTGATATGCCCAGGATAGTTAGCTATAAGGCTAAATGGGATGAGGATTCTTTTCAGTATAAAAATACAGTTAGAAATCTCACACCAGTGGTATCTGATGTATTGATGTCTGATATGATGTCGGTGGCGGAGAAGTGTTGGAAGATTTTTGATTTACATGGTTATGCTAGAGTGGATCTGAGGGTGGATTCGCAGGAGAATGTCTATGTTATGGAGGTAAATGCGAATCCTTGTATCGCTGAGGATGGTGGTTTCGTGGCGGCTTGTCGTAATGCAGGTTTTTCTGATAGTGAGATAGTTAGGAGAATAGTTGAGGATTTGAATAATAAATAAAAAATTAATAAATTTGAAGATGTATAAATTATCGTATGAATTAGAAGATAAGGATATCGACAGTTTCGTATCTATACTTCAGTCGTCAGATTTTTTTTATGATTTCGAGGTTGGTATAGTAATTTCTATTTTCGATGAGACTATGGAGAAGGGGCAGAGGGAAAGTGAGTATTTTTGGGTTAAATTAATACAAGAGGGTAAAATTCGTGGTTTCGCCGTTTTTGGTCCTAATCCTTCGACAGTAGGTTCCTGGGATTTGTATTGGCTCGCTGTTTCTGATGAATATAGAAATAAACATTTTGGATCGATTATTTTAAAAGATGTGGAACTTAGAGCTCGTGAAGATGGATGTAGAGTTTTATGGGTGGAAACGGCTGGACGCCCACTTTATTTGCCTACTAGAGGGTTTTATGAGAGTTGTGATTATGAGAAAGTAGCACAGCTGAAAGATTATTATGACGAGGGCGATGATAAAGTGATTTACAGAAAAATTTTGTAAAAAGAAAAAAAGAATTAAATTTGCAGTCCAATTGAAATGAATGCTCGATTCGTCTAATGGTTAGGACAAAAGATTCTCATTCTTTAAATAGCAGTTCGATTCTGCTATCGAGTACTATAAAAAACTGCAGTATTGCAGTTTTTTTTGTTTAAGGCTGAACATTTTTCGAAGAAAAATGGAAAGACTTAAATATATTGCCTTAAAAAATAAAAAAGATATGGAAGCTAATAAGAAAGTAAGAGTGCGATTTGCACCGAGTCCAACAGGTCCTCTTCATATGGGAGGAGTGAGAACAGCGTTGTATAATTATTTATTCGCTCGACAAAATGGTGGTACGTTTATTTTAAGGATTGAGGATACAGATAGTCATCGTTTCGTGCCAGGTGCTGAGGATTATATTATTGATTCGCTTAAATGGTGTGGAATAGAGATCGATGAGGGTGTTAGTGTCGGTGGTCCTCATGCTCCTTATCGTCAGAGTGAGAGAGCTGCTATTTATAAAAAGTATGCTGAGCAGTTGGTTGAGGGTGGATTCGCTTATTATTCTTTTGATACTTCAGAGTCTTTGAATGCTTTGAGAGCTGAGGCTGAGAGTAAGGGAGAGACTTTCGCTTATGATGCTTCTGTACGTGGCAGTCTTGAGACTTCTATAAAGCTTAGCGCTGAGGAGGTGGCTTCTCGTATCGCACGTGGTGATGTTTGGGTCATTCGTTTTAAAATGCCTGAAAATAGATTGGTGGAGATGGATGATATTATCCGTGGCCATATGTCTGTTAATACTAATACTTTAGATGATAAGGTGTTGTTTAAATCTGCTGATAATTTGCCTACTTATCATTTGGCAAATATCGTAGATGATCATCTTATGGAAGTTTCGCATGTTATTCGTGGTGAGGAGTGGCTTCCTTCTTTACCATTGCATTATTTATTATATGAGGCTTTCGGATGGGAGAGACCTGAATTCGCACATTTACCATTGTTGTTAAAACCTCAAGGTAAAGGTAAATTGAGTAAACGTGATGGGGATAAATTAGGTTTCCCTGTTTTTCCTACTGAGTGGGTGTCTGCCGATGGTGATGTTTCAAAGGGATATAGAGAGGAAGGTTATCTGCCTCAAGCTTTTATAAATATGTTGGCTTTGCTTGGATGGAATCCAGGTACTGAGCAAGAGATATTCTCTATGGATGAACTTATTAACACTTTTTCTTTAGAGCGTGTTAGTAAATCTGGTGCTCGTTTTAATCCTGAGAAGGCTAAATGGTTTAATACTCATTATCTTCAAAATAGTAGTGATGAATTTTTAGCTTCACTTCTTATGCCAATGTTGGAGAAACATGGTGTTAAGACTATAGAGGAAAAAGCTATTGCTGCGATTTCTTTGATTAAGAATCGTATTTCTTTCCCTAATGATTTATTTACACAGACTAGCTATATGTTTATAGCTCCTACTGAATTTGATCCAAAATCAATTAGAAAATTCTGGAAGGAGGAAAATGTCGAGCATCTTCGTGAGATGATTTCTTTATTTGAAGCTATGGACGTAGTGGAGGCTGAAGCTGCTGAAGAGGCTATACGTGAATGGGTAACGGCTAATGAATATCCTATGGGTAAAGTGATGAATACTCTACGTTTAGCTATTATTGGTGTCAGTCAAGGTCCAAGTATCTTGGAAATATGTGCTTTTATAGGTAAAGATGAGATGCTTAAAAGAATTAATTTCGCTTTAAATAATATACCTACGAAATAGTAATATATAATATTTATATATAAATTATGTATAATTGAATGGGATGTCAGTGATGATATCCCATTTTGATTTTATTTTTATATCTTTGAGGATTAAAAAATATTATTAAATAACTCAAATGATGAAAAATTTTATAGTTCTTGTAGCATCAATGTTGATGACTTTATCTGCTCTCGCACAGAATAATTATTTATTTCCAAGCGAAGGAAAAACTTTGGTTTATAAAGCTGAAGTATCTTCAACTGCTCAGCCAGCGGCTAACCAGACTATGTATTCTACTGTTAAAGTAGATAAAATAACATCTGATTCAGTTTTAGTATCTACTGATACATATTCTGATGAAGATTTGACTACGAAAGTAGCATCTCAAAGTATTAGATATACTATTAAAGATGGATTTTACATTTCTCATATGGATGAGATCATGAAAGATAATTTAAAACAATTTACTAATGTTAAAGTAGTAGGTGGAGAAACAGAATCTAAATATCCAATGGATCCTAAAGTCGGTGATGTTATTGATAAATTAGCGATGGATATTCAAGGTGATATGATGGGAAATGCATATACCATTAATTATTCAGTTAATGTTTCTTCTTTCGAACAAGCTGATAATGTTGAAACTGAAATGGGAGAATATGATTGTTTACTTCTTAGACAGAATTCTGTAGTTGCAGTTATGGGGCAAGAAAACAAGAGTATGGCTTCTACTTATTATTCAATAGGTGTTGGTGTAGTTAAAGTAGAGACATCTATGAATGGTGGTATGGTGAAATTAAGTAGTGAATTAATAAGAATAATAGATTAATTTTATATTATATGAAAAAGTTTAATATATTAATGGTTTGTGCGGGTTTAGCTCTTTTAGGGGCATGTACCTGCAATACCAAGCAATCATTGGAAAATAATCCGTTTATGAAAGAATCAAAATTACCTTTTGGAGTCCCAGATTTTACCCAAATTGAAGATGCTGATTTCGAACCAGCCATGATAGAAGGTATTAAAGAACAGCTTAAAGAAATAGATCAAATAGCAAATAATTCCGAAGAGCCTACTTTTGAAAATACTTTAGTAGCTCTTGAGAAGAGTGGAAGTTTATTACATCGTGTTAATAATGTCTTTGGTTTATTAACAGGAGCTAATACTAACGATACACTTCAGGCTATCGAAGAAAGAATGGCTCCTAAATTATCTGCTTTAAATGATGCTATTTATTTAAATGATAAATTATTTAAAAGAGTTAAATTCATATTTGATAATAAAGAATCTTTATCTCTTGATGCAGAAGCTTTAAAACTTGTAAATTATTATTATGATAATTTCGTTCAGTCTGGTGCTAATTTGCCTGCTGATAAAAAAGAGGCTCTTAAAAAGTTAAATACTGAGAATGCTACTTTAAGTACTAAATTCTCTCAAAATCTATTAGCTGCATTTAAAGATGGAGCTTTGGTAGTGGATGATGCTTCTGAGTTAGCTGGCCTTTCACAGGATCAGATTCAAGCTGCTGCAGATAATGCTAAAGCTAATGGTAAAGAAGGTAAATACATGATAAATATCTTCAATACTACTCAACAGCCAGCTCTTCAATATCTTACTAATCGTGCTACACGTAAGAAACTTTTCGAGGCTTCTTATAACAGAAACGAGTTAGGTGATAAAAATGATAATCGTTCTTTAGTTTTACGTTTAGCTAAAATTCGTGCTGAGCAAGCTAAATTGTTAGGCTTTAATAATTATGCAGAATGGAATCTACAAGACCAAATGGCTAAAACACCACAAAATGTTGAAGACCTTTTAAGTAAATTATCAGGGCCTGCAGTGGAGATGGCTAAAAAGGAAGCAAAAGATATCCAAAAGATGATAGATAAGACCAAAGGTGGTTTTAAACTAGAGGCTTATGATTGGAATATGTACTCAAGTAAGGTACGTAAAGCTAAATATGATTTAGATGAAAATGAAATTAAACCTTATTTCCGTTTATTTAATGTGCTTGAAAATGGAGTTTTCTACGCAGCACATGAGTTATATGGATTAAATTTCGTTCGTCGTACAGATCTTCCTGTTTATGCGGATGGTGTTCGTACATATGATGTAATGAATGAAGATGGCTCGCAAGTAGGACTTTTCTACTGTGATTATTATAAGAGAGATAATAAGAGTGGTGGAGCCTGGATGTCTGAATTAGTTCCTCAGTCTAAACTTCTTAATCACAAACCTGTTATTTATAACGTTTGTAATTTCGAAAAAGCACCAGATGGTCAGCCAACACTTCTAAGTTATGATGATGTAGAGACTATGTTCCATGAATTTGGTCATGCTCTTCATGGTTTATTATCTAATAGAACATATCCAAGTATTACTAGTACTAATGTTCCAAGAGATTTCGTAGAGTTCCCATCTCAGTTTAACGAACATTGGGCTTTATATCCAAAGGTGTTAAAACATTATGCAGTAAATGAAGCAGGAGAGACTATTCCTGATGAATTAATCGCTAAGATTAAAAAATCTGCTACTTTTAATCAAGGATATATGTTTACTGAATTATTAGCTGCAGCTCAGTTAGATATGCAGTGGCATATGCTTTCTGTAGATGATGCTTCTAAAGTAAATGATGTAGATGTTTATGAAAAAGAAGCTCTTAAAAAATCTGGATTATTAATTGATATAGTTCCTCCAAGATATCGTTCATCATATTTTTCTCACATTTTCGCAGGTGGATATGCTTCTGGTTATTATGCATATATATGGGCAGAAATGTTAGATGATGATGCTTTTGAATGGTTTATCGAGAATGGTGGACTTACTCGTGAAAACGGACAACGTTATAGAGATATGATTCTTTCAGTAGGTAATACTGTAGATTTAGCTGCTCAATATCGTAAATTCACTGGACGTGATCCAAAGATTGAACCTCTTTTAAAATCAAGAGGAATCGAAAAATAAACTTTATCATTTCGTTTGGTAGAAATGAAAGTTATTTATACTTAAATAATAAACGCTGTAAGTTTCCATCTTACAGCGTTTATATTTTTTAGTTGATAATTATAGTCTAGACTTAGATAAACTTAGAATTGAAAATATTTATCAGCATTATTATAGCTGATATCTTCTATAATTTTTCCGACCCATTCTGTTTGACTTTCTGGTATCTCTCCATTTTCTATATCTCTGCCAAATAGATTACATAATATTCGTCTGAACATCTCGTGACGAGAGTAAGAAATAAAACTACGTGAGTCAGTAAGCATTCCTACGAAACGGCTTAGCAAGCCAAGTTGAGAAAGAGCATTCATCTGATTTTCCATACCATTTTTCTGGTCAAGGAACCACCAACCGGAGCCATATTGCATCTTACCAGGTACTGTACCATCTTGAAAGTTTCCAATCATGGTAGCTATCATCTCGTTAGCATTAGGATTAAGATTATAAAGGATAGTTTTAGTTAATTTTCCTTCAGAATTTAAATTATCCAAAAAATGTGACATGGCTATAGCTGCATCAAATTCTCCTATAGAATCATATCCAGTATCTGGACCAATTTTTTTCATCATAAGGCTATTATTATTTCTTATAGCTCCATAGTGAAACTGTTGAGTCCATCCTTTATCTGCATCCATTTCTGCGAATACTGTCAGCATTTTAGTTTGGAATTTCTCTATCTCTTTATGAGTAAGTATCTCATTATTTCGTAATTTCTTAAAAATAGAAGAGATCTCGTCATCAGTATAATCTACATCATAAAATGTCATAATTCCATGATCTGACAAGCGACAACCCATCTCTGCGAAATAATCATGACGTTTAAGGAGAGCTCTCTGGTAATCTTCATAATTTACGATATTCACCTCTGCTACTTTAGCTAATTTATCTATATATGTATTAAAAGCATGAGTATCTTCTATAGCCATCGCCTTATCAGGACGCCAAGCAGGAAGTACCTTAGTTTTAAAACCACTATCAGCTATTATTTTATGATAACGAAGGTCATCTACTGGATCGTCAGTAGTACATAGAACTTTAACATTAAAACGACTTATCAATCCACGAGCTGAATATTCAGGTTTGGCTAGCAAATCGTTGCAATGCTTATATATTTTATCTGCTGTTTCCGGAGTTAATAAATCATCAATACCGAATACACGTTTTAATTCCAAATGTGTCCAATTATATAATGGATTACGTAGAGTATAAGGGACGGTCTTAGCCCAAGCATCAAATTTTTCTTTATCAGAAGCGTCACCAGTGATATACTTTTCATCTATACCATTGGTCCTCATAGCACGCCATTTATAATGATCCCCACCTAGCCATAACTCTGTGATATTTTTAAATTGGTGGTCTTCAGCTATTAATTGAGGACTTAAATGACAGTGGAAATCAATAATTGGCATTTTTTCAGCATGCTCATGATATAATTTAGAAGCTGTCTTGTTTTCTAATAAAAAATCTTCATCCAAATATTTCTTCATTGTATAAATTTTAATATTTAAAGTGCTAAAGCGATTTGTGCACGTACACAAATATAATTATTTTTTATTAATTATATATCTTTTTACACATAGGATACGTGGCAATAAATTCGTCGTCGCGAAAAATAAATGGCAATAAGCTATTTAGTAATATTCATTTTTTTGAATTTTATTGGACTAGTGCCGACTACTTTTTTAAATTGAGATGATAGATATGCTGTACTGCTATAATGCATTTTATATGCTATCTCGTTTAATGTAAGCTCATCATAAAGAAGCAACTCTTTAATTCTTTCGACACGAAGATTTATGAGATATTTTTCGATAGTACACCCTTCAGTAGCTGTAAATAGATTACTCATATAAGAATAATCATAATTAAACTTTTGAATAAGATAATCAGATATATTTAGATTCATAGGAATCTTTTTATCGTTATGAACTAAATCGATAAGAGTAGTTTTAATACTATTAATTAGAATATTTCGTTTATCATCAAGTAACTCAAAACCTTTACTTTTAAGGAGCTCTCCTAATTTTTTCTTTTGATTGATAGATATTTCTTTAGATAAAACTACTTCTCCTAAAGTAATTTCATTTACTTGAAGATCAAGAGATTTAAAAATAGAGGATACTGCTTCACTACATCTAGGGCAGACCATCCCTTTTATATAAATAATTTTATCTATCATAATAGTATTCAAATTCACAAATCGTGCCAGTAAAAATACTATTTTCTAATAAATACTACAAATCTTATTCAATGTTTACAACTTATATTAAAGAATTATTTAATGCTTAAGATCTTCAAATAATTCATCTATTGCACTTGAAATATTAGAGTTATTATGCAGACATGAAACGAATTTACTACCAATTATAGCTCCACTAGAATTGGCCCAAGCATTATCAAGAGTCTTTTTATTAGATATCCCAAAACCTATTAATCGCGGATTTTTAAGATTCATAGCATTTACACGTTCGAAATATTCATTTGTTTTTTTATTAAATTCTTTTTTAGCACCAGTGGTTGATGCTGTGGATACCATGTATATAAATCCTTCAGTATTGTCGTCTATTAATTTAATTCGTTCTTCTGAAGTTTCAGGAGTAATTAACATAATAAATTTTAAATCATATTTTTTACCTAAAGCCTTATAAGTAGTCATGTATTCATTAAAAGGCAAATCTGGGATTATAACTCCATCGACTCCACATTCATGTGCCTTAATACAGAATTCTTCAATGCCATATTGTAGGATAGGATTCAAATAACCCATTAATATAACAGGAATATTTAAATTTCGTCCAGAGCTCTGCCCATTTTCTAAAACATTTCCTTTTCTTAATTTTTCAAGTTGGCTAAATAGAGTTTTCAAGCTCATTCCATTTTTTAATGCTTCAGTCGAACTTTTTTGAATGGTAGGACCGTCAGCCATAGGGTCAGAAAAAGGAATTCCTACTTCTACTAAATCGATTCCTTTATTCTGAGCAGCTTCTAAAATCTCTAGAGTATCGTTAACTTTGCTGGCACCTGCAGTAAAGAAAACGGATAATATATTTTTTTTCTTATTATTAAATAATGTGGTAATTCTATTCATGATATTTATGTTAATGCAGTATTACTGCACATAGCTGATTCTAAATGATTTCAAATATTTTTTTTACTAATGAGATATCTTTAACACCTGGTTCTTTCTCAAATCTACTATTCACATCTATTATAGCTAAAGATTTGAATTCACCCTTTTTCTTAAGTTGGACTATTTGTTTGATTTCCTCTAAACCTAGTCCTCCACTTAGAAAATATGGGGTGTTGAATTTATAATTTTTTAAAACATTCCAATTAAAAGATTTGCCGGTTCCTCCGCATGTGTGAGTTGATCTTTTCGCGCTTTTACATACCTTAGTATCAAACATGAAAAAATCACAATGTCCTTCGTATGCTCTGCATTTTTCATAAAGATTTTTCTCGGTAGTAGAATGTTCTACACCGAAAACTTTTATGATTTTTAACTCAGAAGAGTTCGATTCTTTTAAATTACGACATAATTCAACTGATTCATTGCCGTGTAACTGAACCGCATCAAGTGCATAGAATTTTACATTTTCTTCTATGACTTTTTGAGAAGCATTGACGAAAACGCCAACTTTAACTATAGACCTAGGTAAACTAGCCATGGTAATTCGCAGTAATTCATTATTATAGCCAATAAATCTTTTGGATTTATCATATAGTATAAAGCCCATATAATCAGGATTAAGAGCTGCGACATCAGATATGTTAAATACTTTACGCATTCCACATATCTTAATTTGGGGAATAGTGTTTTCTACATTATAAATAAATTCTGCAAGTGTTTTACCAGGATTAGAAGTTTTCATAAAATATTCGCCTATAAGAAAACCTTTATAACCATGTCTTTTTAGAATTTGTATCATCTCAGTAGAGTTAATGCCACTTTCAGAGATTTTTACAAAGGATTCTGGTATCCTATCAGCTAAATCGATAGATGTAGAAGTATCAGTAATGAACTTTTTAAGGTTACGATTGTTAATTCCTACTACGTCTATATTTTTATTTATCTTATGACCACTAGTATATAGATAGTCAAGTTCTTTCTCACTATGTATTTCTAATAAAACTTCAAGTCCTAATTCATGAGCGAATGAAGCGAAGTCTTCGACTTCTTTTTTCGAAAGCATCGCACAAATAAGTAAAATAGCAGAAGCCCCATTTAATTTCGCTTCACATATTTGATATTTATCTACGATGAAGTCCTTCCTTAATATTGGGATTTGTCCCTTAGTTTCGATATAAGCTATTTTCATATCATCTAGTTCACCCCCAAAAAAGTTTTGGTCGGTAAGAACAGACATTACACTCGCTCCATTTTCTAGATAACCGCGGGCTACATTTTCTATTTTGGAAGAAGTATTAATTTCACCTTTTGAAGGAGATTTTCTCTTAAATTCGGCTACTATGGGAGTTTTATGATTAAGAAGAGATCTTTTCATAGATTTGACTTTTAAACTACAAGCTTGAGCTTGTAGGTAAAGCGTATCAAAATCTACTTTCTTTTTTAAGTTTTCCACTTCAGCATATTTAACTGCTGCTATTTGATTAAGTATAGTACACATTGCCTTTTAACTATTTAATTCAACGTATTTTTTTAATACTTTAGCTGCTTTTCCGCTTTGTATGCTTTCTCTTGCTATCGCGATGCATTCTTCTATGTTCTTTTTAGGTTCCATAGTTTTAATAGCGAAGGCAGAATTAGCTATAACACAGTTGGTTTGTGATTCAGTAGCTTCGTTATTTAAGATATTATCAAAGATTTTCGCAGCTTCTTCAGGTGTGTCTCCTCCAAATAATGAATTTTGGGAGGCTCTTTTGAAATTAAGTTCTTCTGGTGAATATACTCGTTCTTCTTGAGAAGTACAAATTTTAAAATTATCAGTTAAAGAGATTTCATCATATCCGTCTAGAGAATGAACGACTGCATATTTGGTTCCAGTTTGTTGATATAAATAGTTGTACATGCGTTCCATCTTTAAGTCATATACACCTAATAGTTGATATTTTGGAAGTGTAGGGTTGACTAGTGGACCAAGAAGATTGAAAAATGTTTTTACTCCGAGAGATTTTCTTATAGGGGCTACTTCTTTCAGTGCAGGGTTAAATAGGGGAGCATGTAAATATGTGATATTAGTTTTCTCTAGATTACGACGTAGTTGATCTATGTCTTTAGTGAATTTAATTCCATGACATTCCATAACATTAGATGCTCCAGAGATAGAAGTAGCTCCATAGTTTCCATGTTTAACGACTTTATATCCGGCACCTGCTACGACGAAACAAGAAGTAGTCGAAATGTTAAATGTATTTTTATTATCGCCTCCAGTACCTACTATGTCTATAAATTCGAAATCCGATAAATCCACTTTATATCTCATATCTAGAAGAGATTGACGGAATCCTATTAATTCGTCTATTGAGATATTTCTCATTAAAAATACTGTCATAAAGGAAGCTATTTGATTAGGATTAAATTCTCCTTTAGCTATTCTGGTAAGTATATTTCTAGCTTGTTCTTTACTTAGATATTTATTTTCAAATAAATTATTTAAAATTTCTTTCATTTTTCTGACTAATTTTGATTAATTATTAATCCTAGATTATTTGTTTTTCAACCAATTATTGATAATTAGCTGTCCTTCAGGGCTTAGTATGCTTTCAGGATGAAACTGTACTGCATAAACATTATATTCTTTATGTTTGATAGCCATGATTTCTCCTGTATCATCTTCAGCTATAACTTGTAAACAGTCAGGCAGATTATCTCTTGATAATATCCATGAGTGATATCTTCCAGCCATGAATGTTCTTCGAGAATTAGAATCTTTATTACCTATGCCTTCAAATAATGAATCTTCTTGAGTTATATTTATATTGGTAGCTACTCCGTGAAAAACTTTTCCAATATTTTCTAGCTGTCCACCAAATCTTTCACCTATAGCTTGTAGTCCAAGACATACGCCAAATATTTTTTTATAAGGACTATATCTTTTCAACAGATTAAGTAAAATTCCTGATTCTTTAGGAATACCAGGACCTGGAGAGATAACTATCCTATCGTATTTGTCCACATCTTCAAGTGAGATTTTATCATTTCTAAATACGTCAATATTAGTACATCCACTTATTTTTAATGCTTCGACCAGATTATATGTGAATGAATCGTAATTATCAAAGACTAATATTTTATCATTTATATTCATAGCATTTATTGGTTTAATTCTTCAGCTTGATCAAGAGCTTTCTTCAATGCGCCAAGCTTATGTTTAACTTCAGAAAGCTCTGTCTCAGGATTTGATTTAGATACTATACCAGCTCCAGCTTGCATATAAAGTTTGTTATTTTTACTAACGAAAGTTCTAATAGTTATAGCTTGGTTCAAATTACCATTAAACCCTACGTAACCTATACATCCACCATAAATACCTCTTGAATGAGGTTCCAGCTTATTGATAATCTGCATAGCTTTTACTTTAGGAGCACCTGAAAGTGTCCCTGCAGGGAAAGTATCAGCGAAAAGTTTTAATCTGTTAGTATCATCAGTAATATTGCCAGTTACTCTACTTACCATATGAATAACATGTGAATAATATTGGATTTCTTTATATTTAGAAACTTTCACATCTGTAGCGTTTCTATTTAAATCATTTCTTGCTAGGTCAACTAGCATTACATGCTCTGCATTTTCTTTTTCATCCTTTAACAGCTCTTCTGCTAAAATTCTATCTTTACTATCATCACCAGTTCTGAAAAATGTGCCAGCTATAGGATCTATGGTAGCGACGTGCCCCTCTACTTTTAAATGAGTCTCTGGAGAAGACCCGAACACTCTAAATGAACCAAAATCGAAATAGAATAAATAAGGAGAAGGATTAATACTTCTTAAAGTTCTATAAACATTAAAATCATCTCCCTGATAAGTCTGTTCATATCTTCTTGATAATACTACTTGGAAAACATCTCCCCTGAGAGAATGTTTAATTCCTTTTTTTACTATGTTAATATATTGTTGATCAGTCATAGGAGATTCTAATTCTCCCTTTTTGTAAAAATTATAAACGGGATAATTTTTATTATTTATAATATCAATTATCTCTTCAAGATTCTCCTGTTCATTTTCTAGCAGATTTTCGGTAATAGTCATTTCATTTTTTAGATGGTCTATGGCAATGACATATTTGTAAAGGATGTAGCACATCTCAGGAATATCAGTGATATCATTAGAAGTGTTTTTTATTTTTATATTTTCGAAATACTTTACTACATCGAAAGAAGTATATCCAAATAATCCATTTAGTTTAGTGCTACGATCGTCTATTTCATAATTATCTAAATACATTTTAAAATAATCAGAAATCATATATTTATTATTCTCATCGAGCGAAGAAGTTTTACAAGTTTTATTAGGGAAAGTAGCTATTATTTTATCGCATTCTACAGAGAATTTGGCAATAGGTTTTATACCAATAAATGAAAATCCATTTTCAGATGAGTGATAATCAGAACCTTCTAAAAGAGCTGATTGAGGAAAAATATCTCTAACTTTAAGATAGATACCAACAGGTGTCTGCATATCAGCTAACATCTTTTTGCTAGCTATTCTAATTTTGATTTTATTATTATATACATTCATAATTAATTGTTTATCAGTTTTTTATTTAGGTTTATATAACTTCGTTGTTCATATATTTAATATATGTATCCATATCTTTATCTCCTCTTCCAGATACTGTAACTACTACTATATCATCTTTTTTAAATTTCTTTTGTTTTAAAACAGCTAATGCGTGAGAAGACTCTAAAGCTGGAATGATACCCTCAGTCTTGGTTAATTCAAATGCTGCATCTAAAGCTTGAGTATCAGTAACTGCGAAAACCTCTGACCGTTTACATGTAGCTAGAAAAGCGTGAAGAGGACCAACGCCAGGATAATCCAGACCAGCCGAAACTGAATATGCTTCTTGAACTTGACCATCATCATTCTGCATAAAAATAGTTCTACATCCATGAAGTACACCTTCTCTACCAACATGCATAGTAGCAGCAGTATATCCAGAATTAACACCTTTCCCAGCAGCTTCAGCTACTATTAGTTTAACCTTAGTATTATCTAAATATTCATAGAATGTACCAGCTGCGTTACTTCCTCCTCCCACGCAAGCTATAAGATAATCAGGATAATCTCTACCAATTTTTTTCATCAATTGTTTTTTAAGCTCTTTACTAATTACAGACTGAAACTTAGCCACCATATCAGGATAAGGATGAGGGCCGATAGTTGAGCCAATTACATAATAAGTATCTTCAGGATTTGAACACCAATCTCTTATAGCTTCATTCGTTGCATCTTTAAGAGTCATACTCCCACTATAAACAGGTCTAACCTCAGCACCTAACATTTTCATTTTTTCGACATTGACACGCTGACGTTTTACATCAGTTGCCCCCATATACACTATACATTTCAGATTTCTCAAAGCACATACAGTAGCAGTAGCGACTCCGTGTTGTCCAGCTCCTGTCTCAGCTATTATCCTAGTTTTCCCGAGTTTTTCTGCTAAAAGAATTTGTCCAAGGACGTTATTAATCTTATGTGCACCTGTATGATTAAGATCTTCTCTTTTTAAATAAATTTTACAGCCATATCTTTCGCTCATTCTTTTAGCAAAATAAAGAGGGGATGGACGCCCTGCATAATCAGAAAGTAAAATACTTAACTCTTCTTGAAAACTAGTCTCATTAATTATTTTGAGATAAGAGTTTTGTAGATTTTCTACGTTTGAATGAAGAATTTCAGGAATATATGCTCCCCCGAAATTACCATAAAATCCGTCTTCATCTACCTTAAAGAGGTCTTTACTATTTTTTATAGTACTTGAATTCATAATATTTAATTAGTTGATAGTAGTAAATTCGCTTAAACAAAAAAAAAGCCGTGGGATGTGAGTCCTACGGCTTTTTAGATATTATTATAATATTTAATTCCTAAATCATAATAAATAAATTTATAGCAGTCGCTGGCTCACATCTATAACATGAACTTTGCCACCACCAATATTTATTTAAAATGTTTGTCATAATTTTTCTTTATTGAATGCAAAATTAGATAAAAATTTAGAATATCAAAACTTTTATTAAAAAAATGTGATAATAAACATATAATTTTAGAAAAACATTATTCGTAGATATAAATAGCCATTTGGTAGAATACTTTATGAATAAGGAATCTATATATTTTACTTTACATCAGAAATAAAATAGGAACATTATTTCTATAACGATATGCACAAGTAATTTATTAACATTTTTAAAAATCACATTATGAAAAAGATAGTTTATTTATTATCATTTTTACTACTTGCTGCTCCTTTCACTGCATGCACGAGTGATGATGATACATCAATCGATAGTGAAACTAGTGATGATTCACAAGAAAATACAGACGATGAGACTATATCATCAGAAAGTTTAATCGATAAATATCCTGATGGAATAAATTCAGATATTCCTGTAATGGAAACATATACATTAACAGCTACAGGACAAACTATTCTTTATGATAATGATGGTAATATTATCACTGCTCTAAGTGAAGGAGATGATTATTATGGTCAAGATGGATCCTATCAGGCAGGAGCGCAAATGTCATATATTAACAATGGTGATGGAACTATAACAGATAATAATACAGGTTTAATGTGGCAGCAAATTCCTTCATCCGAATCATTTACATGGGAAGAAGCTAAAGACTATTGTGAAAATTTAACACTAGGAGGATATGATGATTGGAGGATGCCAAGCACTAAAGAACTATACTCAATAAGTAATTTTCAAACAGGTTGGCCCTATATAGACACAGATTTTTTCAATTTAGTACTTGAAGGACAAGTATCTAAAGATGAACAATACTGGAGTAGTATATTATATGTAGGTCAAGCTACAGAACAATCTATGGGAATGACTCCTCCAGGACAAGATTCAGAAACTGGAAGTACTGAGGGAACTCTTCCTCCTCCATCCTTTGATTCTGACGATACAGAATCTACAGATGGTTTTCAACCAAAAGCCTTTGGTGTAAACTATGGAACTGGTCATATAAAGGCTTATGCTGCAAATGCAGGAGGTCCTATAGGAGGTAACTATGTAAGAGCCGTACGTGGAAATAGATATGGTGAAAATAATTTTACTGATAATGGAGATGAGACGATAACAGATTCCAGCACAGGATTAATGTGGGCTAAAAATGACTGCGAGACACCAATGGAGTGGAAAGAAGCTCTTAAATATGCTGAAGAATCTACACTTGCAGGATATGATGATTGGAGATTACCAAATGTAAAAGAATTACAAAACATCGTAGATTACGATTATTCTCCATCTGCTGTAGATGAATCGAAACAAGGTCCAGCCATCAACCCAATATTTAACTGCACTAAAATAGAAAATGAAGCAGGAGATGAAGATTATGGATATTATTGGACAAGTACATCGGCTAGATTTCAATCAGGAACTGCTATGTGTTATGCTTGGTATGTAGCATTCGGAAGAGCTGTCGGTGGCGATGGTATAGATGTACATGGAGCAGGAGCTGTACGATATGATACCAAATACGAAGGAGGAGATTTAGGAGAAGGGGGAGAACGATATTATAATTATGTCAGACTCGTCAGAAATACAAACAAATAATTAAACTCTAATGAGTTAAACACGTCAATATGGAAAAGGTTAAAGAAAAAATTAAAACAGAGGTTCTTATAAAAAGAATACTGCTATTATGCATAATATTAGTCGTAATATTAACTATAATTACATTATTAACTCTTTAAATTCTTATTATGAATAAAATAATCATTATAGCTACCAGCCTGATGATCTCAGTACTGGCATCAGCTAAAAGTAAAGTGCCTCAGTCACATAATTATGTACTGACACCGACAGGTCAAAAAGTAGATAATCCAAGTAATACTAAGATGTCTTACACCGATAATGGTGATGGAACTATAACAGACAACATAACTGGTTTGATGTGGCAAAAAATACCAGTAAGTAAGAATATGACATGGAAAGAAGCCAAAAAATATTGTGCTAAATTAAAATTAGCAGGATATAAAGACTGGAGAATGCCAAATATAAAAGAACTATATTCTATTACAGATTTCTCAGAAGGTTGGCCTTATATTAATACAGATGTATTTTCATTAGTTCAAGATCAAATTTCTAAAGATGAACAATATTGGTCATCAACTATATATGTAGGAGAAGCTGCATCTCAGGCTCCAGGAAGACCTAATATGAAGGGCAATGGTGCTATGAAAGGTGCATCATCACAGAACTCTAGAGGTGGAATGCAAGGACCACCATCAGGAGGTATGGGAGGTGGAATGCAAGGACCACCATCAGGACAAATGGGTAATAGAATGTCATCATCTCAATCACAAGACAATACTCAAGCCTTCGGAGTTAATTTCGCGACAGGACATATAAAAGCCTATCCAACCAATGCTAAAGGGCCAATAGGTGGAAAATATATTAGAGCCGTACGAGGAACAGAATATGGAGTAAATAAATTTCAAGATAATGGAGATGGGACTATAACAGATAATGCTACAGGTTTAATGTGGGCTAAAGATGATGGAGGTATTAGATTAGATTGGAAAGGAGCTCAAGAATATGCTAATAAATCTAAACTAGGAGGTTATGACGATTGGAGACTACCAGACGTAAAAGAACTGCAAAGTATTGTAAATTACAGTTATTCCCCTTCAGCTAAAGATGAGGAACAAATGGGAGCAGCTATAGATAAAATATTCTCCTGTACACTTATAATGAATGAAGCAGGAAAAGA
>JBAYDV010000021.1:0-24917 GCA_041668045.1 Bacteroidales bacterium
AAGAAGATGGCTAAATTGAGATTGAAGAAAGCCCAGGTATTATTGAAACAAAAACTTTATTCTGCTTTTTATGAGGAGCTACATAAAGCTATTTTAGGATATCTTTCTGATAAGTTAGCTATAAAAATGGCTGATTTAAATCGTGAAAATGTGGAGGATATACTTCTGACACAAGGTGTTGAGAAGAAAGTTATTGATGATTTGAATGCTCTGTTAGATGCGTGCGAGTTCGCTCGTTATGCTCCAGCAAGTGGCTATACAGCTATGGAAAATCATTATAATCAAGCTATTAATATTATATCTGAAATAGAAAGTTAGTTATGAAAAAAATAATAAATATTATAGGAATAATAGTTGGGTGTATATTAATCGGTTATATATTAATCGATGTAGTATTTCCTTCTTCTGGTGATGATTCTTCATTAACCATTAGTACTGCACAGAGAATGCCCGTAGAATCTTTCAACAAGGACTCTATTGCCTTAGATATGAATGCTGATTCTCTTTGGAATCAAGCAGTGAAAGTTTATACTGATGGTGATTATAAAACAGCATTGGTGATGTTTTCTAGTCTTGAAAAGAAAGGTTATAAGAGTGCTGATTTGTATTATAATATTGGCAATGCTTATTTTAAAATGAATGATTATAATGCATATGCTATTTTGTATTATGAGCGAGCTTTGAAGTATGATCCTTCTTTCGAGGATGCGAGAAATAATCTTTTGTTGGCTAAGAATACTACTTTAGATAAAATAGAAAAAGTGCCGGATTTCGTATTAGTGACGTGGATGAAGACTGTGAGAGATAAAATGTCATCTAATTCATGGGCCTATTTATGTTTGACTTTATTGGTATTGACTTTATTATTCCTTTTGGAAATGCGTTATGGCCGTCGTTTAGCTGTTAGAAAATGGTATTTTTCTTTAGCGATAGTATTTTTAGTTTTCTCTATTATATGTTTTTCATTTTCTTATAGTTTGAAAAATAAAATTAATAGTGAGTCAGAGGCTATTATCGTTAATCCAGTGTCAGCAGTAAAAAGTTCACCTAGTGCAGGAAGTACTAGTTTGTTCGTTATTCATGAAGGAACGAAGGTGGAGATTATCGAAGATTTGGGTAATTGGACGCGTGTTGAACTTGAAGATGGCAGGCAGGGCTGGATCTCAGTAGATGAAATGAGAGTAATATAAAAATTCTAGAAATAGAAGTATAATATAAATTTAAATTTTAAATTAATGTCGTTAATAAAATCGATTTCAGGAATCAGAGGAACTATAGGTGGTGATCTTGGGAATTCTTTAACACCTATTGATATAGTGAAATTCACGGCTGCGTATGCAGTTATGCTTAGTAGAGATGGAAAAAATACTACTAAAAAAGTGGTCGTAGGACGTGATGCGAGGATTTCTGGAGAGATGGTAGATTCTCTAGTTTGTGGTACTTTAATAGCTTGTGGCGTAGATGTAGTAAATATTGGTTTAGCTACAACACCTACGACAGAAATGGCTGTAGTTTTTGAAAAAGCTGATGGTGGAATTATTTTGACTGCATCACATAATCCTAAACAGTGGAATGCTCTTAAACTTTTGAACTCTCTTGGAGAGTTCTTCTCTGCTGAACAGGCTGCTGATTTATTAGATATAGTAGATAAAGAAGAATTTCTTTTCGCAGATGTAGATTCTTTGGGACATATATCTCATACGGATTATACTCAGAAACATATAGATGCTGTTATTAATAATGAGTTAGTGGACCTTCCTTCTATTCGTAATGCTCATTTTAAAGTGGTGATCGATGCTATAAATAGTGTAGGAGGTATCGTAATGCCTAAACTTTTCGAAGCTCTTGGTGTGGAGTGTGTTAAATTAAACTGTGAACCAACTGGCGATTTTGCACATAATCCAGAACCTTTGGCTATAAATTTAGTCGGTCTTTCTGATGCAGTCGTTTCTAATAAAGCTGATTTAGGTGTGTCTGTAGATCCTGACGTGGATCGTTTAGTTTTTATATGTGAGGATGGTACTCCTTTCGTGGAAGAATATACTTTAGTAGCTGTAGCAGATTATGTGTTGTCACATAAAAAAGGCTCTACTGTTTCTAATTTGTCTTCTTCTCGTGCTTTGAAGGATGTTACTGAGGCTCATGGCTGTACTTATACTTCAGCTGCAGTTGGTGAGGTTAATGTTACGACTCAGATGCGCAGGGTAGGTGCTGTAATAGGCGGAGAAGGTAATGGAGGGGTGATTTTCCCAGAACTTCATTATGGACGTGATGCATTGATCGGTGTAGCTCTTTTCCTTTCTCATTTAGCTCATAAGAAAATGAAAGTTTCTGAACTTAAAGCTACTTATCCTCAGTATGTTATTTCTAAGAATAGAATAGAACTTTCTGATACTAAGATGATTGATGATATGTTATTGGCCTTTAAAAATGAATTTAAAGATCAAAGAATTACTGATATCGATGGTGTGAGAGTTGATTTTGATAAAGAGAAAATGTGGGTTCATCTTCGTAAATCGAATACTGAGCCTATTATACGTATAATTTCAGAAGCTAAGACTAAAGAACAAGCGGAAGAACTAGCTGCTCATGTAAAAATGATAGCAGATAGAATTATGAAGAAATAAAGGTAAAAGAATATAATATGTTTTCATTTAGAACTACGAGTTTAATTGAACAAGAGGATGTCGTTCTTCATAAAGGACGAGTAGGGGTGTTTTGTGATCAATCTGCTTGGGATCCTGAGTCAGGAAAGTATTTGTTCGAGATATTGTCAGAAAGAGGAAATCTTAAGAAGATTTTTTGGAAGGGTGATCCTATTTGGAAAAGAATGCCTAAGGATAGTGATGTTATCGCTATGAATGGAAATGATGTTTCTATATTGAGGAGGTCAATAGATGTGAAGTTTTCTGATTTAGTTGAGGATCTCAAAGAAATCGATGCTATGGTTATAGAAGTTCAAGATTCCGGCGTGAGATATTGTGAATATGAATTTCTATTGTTTAATTTGTTTGAAACTCTTAATGATAACAGTATTGATATTTCTGTTTATGTAGTAGATAGAGAGAATCCAACAGGCCGTCAGGTTGGTGGTACTATGCTTCAGCCTGAATATGCATCTGTTAATGGTGTTCCAGAGGTCTTGAATCGTCATGGTTTAACTTTTGGAGAGTTAGCTAATTTCTTTTATTCGGAGACAAGTGCTAAATTTCCATTACATATTATTTCATATTTTAGTTCTAAATCTACGAAATATTTGATGCCTTGGAGTATTCCTTCTCTTACTGATGTGTCTGGTTTATTTACTTCTACATTTTTAAGTGGTATTTTTTTATTTAATGGATTAAATATATCTGTAGGTATAGGTACTAATCGTCCTTATGAGTTTATTGGCTCTCCTGATTATCTAAATATGCCTTTGGATGATATGGCTCAGCGTTTGTATGATCCTGGTGTATTTATAAGACCTACTTGTTTTATTCCCAGGTATGGTTTATTCGCAGGTGCAGTGTGCTATGGATTTCAATTTTTACCTAATCCTGGTGATACATATCATTCTATGGCTCACTCTATAAGAGTGATAAAGGAGTTGCAAAATGTATTGCGAGATGAGAATAAATCTTTGATAAGTAATGATAGATTTAAATTTTTAATAGGTGATGATGTGTTGCTGCATTATTTAAACCAGGCAGATGATTTAAATATGTCAGAAAAAGAAAGCCATGATGATTGGGCAGTAATAAAAGAGCATATTAAGGTAGATGAGCAGAAATGGATTCGGAAAGCTAAAAGATTTATGCTTTATGATGATAATCTGTGGAGAATAAAGACGATTATTTAATTTTTTTTATGTAATATATTAATAAAGATTTGGGTACTAAATAAAAATTGATTAATTTTGGCGCTCAAATAATAAAGAAAAAGAAAATGAAAAAAGGAATTCATCCCGAAAACTACCGTCTTGTAGCTTTCAAGGATATGTCAAACGATGTTGTGTTTATCACACGTTCATGTGCAAGGACTAAGGAGACTATTGATGTCGAAGGTGTTACTTACCCAGTAGTCAAAGTCGAGATTTCTAACACATCTCATCCATTCTATACTGGTAAGATGAAACTTGTCGATACTGCAGGTCGTGTTGATAAATTCTACCAAAGATACAAAAGTAGAACTAATAAATAAGGTTTATTTTAGTAGATCACTTTTACAAATTATAAAAGCTATTCCTTTTTGGAATAGCTTTTTTATGTTATATATATTGAATATATATAGCTTTTTATAAAGCGATTAGCATGCTTGCTAGTACATAGAACCAATGCGCTGATATGCCCGCTGCTATGCCCCCAAGGGTGTGTGCTGCTATTGCCCTAGATGTTAATCCTCTATATCCAAGACTGTCTAGCATAGCTGTATGTGTGCTTAGGTAACCACTCCAACACATTCCCATGGCAGTAAAAACAGCTATAGCATTGCCGTCTATAAGACCTTCTGCTTGCATTTTAGGTACAAGACCTAATGCTGCTCCGACTGCTCCAAGTGCTGTGATAGGGAAGGCTGTAAGTTCTGGGTTAGAGAATCCAAAAAGAAACGAAAATACTCCGTTAGCTTTAGCTGCTAGTTCTGGTAATAAACCGACTCCCTCATATGCAGCACCTGTATATTGCCCCGACTCGCCAGGTCCAAATGTTAGTATCATAACGAATGAGGATACGAGTAGAATGCCCGGGATGACTTGAAGACCAAGGGTGACTCCAGATTTGCCTCCATCTAGTAATGCATCTGTGAAACGTATAAATATTCCACCTTCTGATTTAAAGGAAATTTTTGATTCGTTACCATTGTCGGCGACTTCTTCGTTTTTGAATGCAGGATATTTGCGAATAACTAAGTATTGCATAAATCGAGTGGATATTATACTACCTACTACAGCTCCAAGTAGTCCGACAAGTGATGCTTTGCCATAGCCTATTCCTGTCATAAAAGCTATAACAACTAGTCCCATGCCGAATGCAGTACCAAAATTTGTAAGAGATACGAGTTGATATTTTTTAAAATATTTACTAAAATTTCTATCGTTCGATAGGCTGATAATAGCTGGATTATCTGATAAAAATGTCATTAAAGCTCCAAGGGAGGCTACACCAGGAAGGTGATATAGGGGTTTCATAAGAGGCTCAAGAATTTTTTCTATAAGCCTTACTACTCCAAATTCTATTAAAAGTTTTCCTAATGCACCTGAGAGTATGGTTATACTCATGATATAGAATGCCGTATCCATTAATAACTTGTATGATGTATTCATCATAGTGCTAATAAAATGAGATGTCCCCATTTTATGTGCTATATATCCAAAAATGAAGATGAAGCATATCATAAAGATTAAAGCTTCTGCTCTTCTCATCTCAAGAAATTTAGGCCTTTTCATTGAAATAGTATAAGGTTAAGTAGTCGTTTTTTATTTAATTTTAGTAGAAAGTCCTTTTGTAAAATAGGTTTTGAATTCTCCGTCTTTATCATAAATAAGGTAGCCTTCTAAGTCAGTTCTTGAGTTTAAAAATGTTTTTGACTTTTCTAGTCCTATTACCATGCAATATGTGGCATATGCATCTGCCAAGGCTGATGTTTTAGCTACTACTGTCGCACTTAAAAGGTTATGTCTGACGGGATAGCCGGTTGTTGGGTCGATAGTGTGAGCATATTTTTTACCATCTATCATTCTGAATTTTCTGTAATTTCCAGAAGTAACTATTCCACAGTCTGTTATGTCGATAACATTTTGTAGTTCTGCTCCAGCTTGCATGTTGGAGTCAATGGGAGCATCAACTCCGATATTCCAATCTTTATCTGATGCATTTTTTCCTTTGCATAAAATCTCCATACCTACCTCTACCAGATAGTCTTTTATACCTAATGAATCTAGGGCTAATCCTATATAGTCACATGTATATCCTTGAGCTATGGCATTGAAGTTTAGTTGAAAGCGAGAATCATTTTTAATAATATGACCATTGACGATTTCAGCCTTATCCATTCCTACAAAATTTTCTATACTATCTATCATTGCTTGTGAGACATTTTGCTCGTTAGAAAATCCGAAGCCCCATACATTGAATAAAGGTGCCGCAGATGGATCAAAATGTCCTTTTGTCTCATCGTAGACTTCTTTTGATTGATTGAAAATATCTTCAAAAATGGCGTTAACTTTAGTAGTTTTATTGTCATTAATTTGGGTGAGAAGTGATGCTTTATTATAGCCAGAAAATGCGAAATCGCAATCCTGTAATTTCTTTTCTATTAGCTTATGAATTTGCTCAGGAGATTCTGATATCTTTTTAGAAGAACTATCTACTTCATTATAAATTATATGATAAGTACCTCCTTGGGAGTAACCTTTTATCTCATAGTATTGACCATCACTTTTATTGCATGAAAAAGTAAGTAGTATGGATAATAAGATTATAGATGCTTTTATGATTATTTTCATTTTTTTAACTTGGGTAAAATTATATAGAGATATAATGATTTCTGGTACAGTTTTTACATATACAAATGTAAAAAAAAATATCTATCTTTGTCTTAAATATAAATAAAATGAATAAAAGAATTTTTCTCGGAATAACTATACTTTTATCTTTAGGAATGTGTTTCTCGTCATGTAATAAAGATGATGATGACGATTCCTTATCTATGACAGGAAGTTTGGTTACTTCTTTCCCTGAATATGTAGAGCCAGGATCTGTACATGAAATGATAATTTCAGGAATTACTGACCCTGAAAACCTTGAATATAAAACATATTCGGTATATGATGTTTATACGGATACTATTACCGGAACAGATACAAATAGATTTATTAATATACCTGACACAGCTTGTAATTTTTCATTAACTACGATAGCATCTGCAGATGGTTATTATGATGCCTATAGTACAAATTATGTAAAGATAATTAGTGTAGAAAGTTCATTAACTGATTTAACTTTTCCTCAAACAACTATTACGGATACACGAGATAATAATGTATATCATTATACTAAAATCGGAAATCTTGATTGGTTTGTAGAAAATTTAAAATATGCAGAGAAAGGATATCCTTATTATAAATTAGATGCTTTAGGTAAAATAATAGGACAATTATATTCTTGGAATGATGCTACGGGTGGTCAAACAGCTAATGGCTTAGGAGAAGGCCCTCAAGGCGTTTGTCCAGAAGGCTGGTCTGTTCCGACTAATGAAGATTGGGAAGATTTTGCTAAGGCTGTAAATGATGGAGTAGCTCTTGATTATAATGATGAGTGGTTAGGCCTTGGTAGTTTATCCTCTACTCAAGCTCAGTTAAATAATGAAGATTTCTGGGAGTATAGTATAGAAAATACATTAGAAAATACATTTTCATGGAATGCATTACCAACAGGCTATGCAGACATGAATAACGTAGATATAGATGATGCCTTTATGGGAATAGGAGAGTATGGAGCATGGTGGTCTTCTTCTCAAGCTAGTTCAGAAAAAGGAAGTTATAGATATATATATTATAAAAAATCATATTTCGCAGCTAATAATGCAGAGAAAGATAAATATCTAGTATCTGTACGTTGTGTAAGAAAAGCTGAGTAAATATAATAAACTAAATAAATATTAAAATTATGGGAAATAATGAGAGAAAAAATATTTCTTCAAAAGCATGGAGAAGTATAATTATAGTAGCTGTAATAGCTATTATTGCTATTTGGTCTATTGGATCATATAATGGATTTGTTTCCAAAGAAGAAGGAGTCGAAACTGCTTGGTCTCAAGTAGAAAATGTATATCAAAGAAGAATGGATTTAATCCCTAACTTAGTTTCTACTGTTAAAGGCTATGCAGCTCATGAAAAAGAAACTCTTGAGGGAGTTATTAATGCTAGAGCGAAAGCTTCACAGATTACTATTGACCCTGCAAATTTAAATGCAGAGCAAATATCTAAGTTTCAGAATGCACAAGGTGATTTAAGTTCTGCACTTGGAAAACTAATGGTCGTTATGGAAAGATATCCTGATTTAAAAGCAAATCAAAACTTTTTAGAACTGCAAGCTCAATTAGAAGGAACTGAAAATAGAATAGCTGTAGAAAGAAGAAAATTCAATACGACTGCTAAAGCCTACAATGTTTCTATTAGAAAATTTCCTAAAAATCTAATAGCTAATATGTTCGGATTTGAAAAGAAAGCATACTTTTCTGCTGACGAAGCTGCTAAAACTGCTCCAAAAGTAGAATTTTAGTTATGGAAAGTAAACATTTTTTCAGCAAAGAGGAACAGAAATCTATAGTCAATGCTATAGTCGAAGCAGAGCTAAATACTTCAGGAGAGATTAGAGTTCATATCGAACCTACATGTAAAGATCCTTTAATAAGAGCAGCATTAGTCTTTAAAAGACTTAAGATGCATAAAACAGCTCTTAGAAATGGAGTATTAATTTATATAGCGACGAAAAGTCGAAAAATAGCTATCATTGGCGATAAAGGTATCAACGAGAAAGTTCCAGAAGATTATTGGGATGATATTATTGCAGAGTTACAAATAGCTTTTAAAAATGGAAATGCAGCTGAAGGAGTTTGTAAAGCTATTTCTAGTGTCGGTAATAATTTAAAAGAATTTTTCCCTTATCAGCAAGGGGATATTAATGAACAGAATGATGAAATATCTTTCGGAAAATAAGATGAAAAATTTAACAAAAAATATAATATGTGTTCTGTTTATAGGACTTTTTTCAATTTCTGCTTTGTCAGTTAAGACTTATGCAGATATTTTGAAAAAGCCTAAGAATGCAATATCTATGGTAGATGCTGCCGGTATGTTTACTTCTCGAGAAGTAGCTAATATACAACGTATCTTAGTCTCTTTTGCAGATTCAACATCAAACAGAATCGAAGTAGTTACTGTTAATGACCTTGATGGTATGCAGCCAAGTCAATATGCTTTCGAGATAGGAGAACAATGGGGAATAGGTAATAAACAATTTGATAATGGTATAGTTATTTTAATTAAGCCTAAAACTGCTCAATCTCGTGGTCAGGTTTTTATAGCAGTAGGATATGGGCTTGAAGGAGCTATTCCAGATGCTACAGCTAAGTTAATCGTAGAAAAGACTATGCTCCCACGTTTTAGAGCAAATGATTATTATGGTGGCTTAGTGAATGGTATAGAGATTTTAAAACAATTAGCAGCTGGAGAAATTAATTATAAAGAATATGCAGAGTCTAACACTAATGGTGGTGGATTAGGTTCTTTCATTCTTTTCTTATTATTTTTCGTAGTATTCCCTATTCTGATAGTATCATTTACCAAGCATAATGGACCTACAAATATGGGTGGAGGAAGACGCAGATTTAGTTTCTGGGATGCATTATTTTTATCTTCTATATTTTCAGCAGGCAATAATTATGGATCCCGTGGAGGTTTCGGAGGTGGTAGCTTTGGTGGAGGATCTGGATTTGGCGGAGGCTTCGGTGGAGGTTTCGGCGGCGGAAGCTTCGGCGGCGGTGGTGCTGGTGGAAGTTGGTAGAAGAAATTGTTATTAATTAGATTAATCAGCAGATGAAAGAAGCCATTTAGTGACTTTTTCACCATATGTTTTAGATACAGGAATATCTGGACTATCTTCTAAACCTAGGTTTAAGAATAGTCCAGTTTTTTCTTTATGCGCTATTTTTATTTGTTCAAAATTTACGATAAACGAACGATGAACTCTTGATATATTGCTACCTTCAAATTGTTTCTCTAAATTTTTTAAAGAATTTCTCAGAAGAAAATGTGATAAACCATGTTTAGTCATATGCCATATTTGAACATAATTATCACTACTCTCTATATAAAATAAATCTGACCTTTTTATAGATAATTGAAGTTCTCCACGTTCATCTTTAAATGAAATTACTTCAGCAGTCCCATGGGCAAAAGATGGATTATTTATCCTTGTCTTATCATCTCCTGGATAATATACTGTTTTAGTTTCTCTCCATAAAATGTAAAGAGTAATTATAGTATAAGGAATTATTAATATTAGCAAGGTATTACTAGCTGCTACTTTATAAATATCTACAAATGTTCGGCTATCTCCAAAATAGCAAGCTACTAATGTATAGAAGAAAGACATAAAAAATATCTCAGCTAGAATCCAAAGCCCATATTTTAAGACAGTCATATCATTATTACGAGTATGACGATACATAATTATACGACTTAATGCTACAACTAAAACTCCTATTAGAACTAAAATAGCTGAATAGAAATAATATTCATGATTTGTAAGATTATACCATTTGTCAGAATTGAAAGGTTTATAAGTTAATATAAAAAATAGGCAAAAAATAGCTGTAAAAATAACCAAAGTGGTTAAATTCTTTTTTTTATAGAGGCTTGGAGATATTTTATAATCTTTAAAATCCATATATATTATATATTATATGCTACAAAAATAGCAATAAATTTATATTTTGTTATATCTTAATTTTTGAATGTAATCATAATTTACCACTATATAGCAGTTTTCACCCCATATTTCGAATCTTTATACCTGTTTATTTTCAATAAACCCATATTTTTTGAGAAGAGGCTTAATTTTATTTATTTACTAACAACAAAATTAAGAATTAGTACTATGACATTAGCAGAAAGGACGAAGAAACTTAAAAGTTTTTTTTCATTGGATAAAAATTCAATGATAGATGATGAACCTATTGATATCAGGACTTTTTATTTCGAAGGAAAGCTTGGCCATGAAAATATAATGAAGATGCGCAGGCTAATCAAAACTACAGAGTTTTGTAGTGAATCTGATAATGACATAACCCAGAATAGAAATTTCAGGTATTCTATTTTTACTCCAAGAAGCAGTAATAAATTTGATAAAGCTATATTATTACTTCATGGCTTAAACGAACGCTCTTGGGAGAAATATTTGACATGGGCAGAATATTTAACACTTCATATTAATCGTCCAGTAATTCTTTTCCCTATAGCATTCCATATGAATAGAACTCCACAGACCTGGATTCAACCACGCTGGGCTATGGCATGGTCTAATAAAAGACGTGAAGAAAATAGCTTAGTTAAAAATTCTACATTCTGTAATATGGCACTAAGTGAAAGAATATCACAGAGTCCATTAAGATTTTATGTATCAGGCAGAGAATCCGTATTTAATATTACACAACTATTATTAGAAATAGAAAATGGAGAAAATGATTTATTCGCTAAGAATACACATATAGACATCTTTTCATATTCTATTGGTACCTTTATATCTCAGGTCCTATTAATGTCAAATCCATCTAATGTAGTACCTGATACTAAATTATTCTCTTTCTGTGGAGGGTCTATTTTCGAAGATATGAATGGCAGCGCTAAAGATATAATGGATAATGTAGCCTTTAATTCTTTAAAAGAATTCTATTTAAATCATTTTCTCTATAATGACTTCGAAGGCTATAGTCCAGAGTTATTTCAAAACGATGACATAGAGATAGCCTTTCGACGTTTAATATCAACTAATATGCATAAAACGGAAAGGGAAAATATGTTTAAGTCGATGGTAGGGCGTATAAAGATGATTACTTTGAAAAAAGATAAAGTAATACCAACTAAAGGAGCGATAAGTGCAGTAGGAGAAGCTTTAAAAGATGATATGTTAAAAGAAGTTGATTTTCCATATTCATATTCTCATCAAATACCTTTTCCTATGGGAACTAAAATAAATGCTGACCAAGTGAAAAAGAGTTTTCTTTCTATATTTGAGCCAGCCGTTGCTTTCTTTTCTGAAAATTTTATACCTTTGCATATGTCAAAATAAAATCGGGATGTAGCGCAGTTGGTAGAGTGCCGCGTTCGGGACGCGGAGGTCGGGTGTTCGAGTCACCTCATCCCGACGAATTTTTTTGTATCTTTCGCACATGAAATATTTATTAGGAAAAACACCATCTGAATTAAAGGCAATTACTGATGAACTTGGACTTCCAAAGTTTGCAGCCAAGCAGATCTGCGATTGGCTATATAAAAAGAAAGTCAGTACCATAGATGAAATGACTAACATTTCAAAATTCGCCAGGCAAACTCTTAAAGAAGAATATGAAGTGGGCCATGTGAAATATGTTGATAAGATTATCTCAGAAGATGGTACTAAAAAATATCTATTTCCAGTTTTACTCAGGGGCGCAGACAATGAAAATTTAGCATTCGCAAATGGACAAGCACCAGCACCAAATAAAATAGCAGACGAAGAAGTTCCTATGAATGTAGAAGGAAGCAATATTAAATCTACTCATGCTCCAGTGGAATATATGCCCCGAGGAATAGAAGTAGTAATGATTCCAGACCGTCAACGAGCTACTATATGTGTATCATCGCAAGTAGGATGTAAAATGCATTGCAAATTTTGTATGACTGGACGACAAGGATACCATGGTAATCTAACAGCTCGTGAGATTATATCTCAATTTATGGAAATAGACGAACACGATAGGTTGACCAATGCAGTTTTTATGGGAATGGGCGAACCTCTTGATAACTATGAGAATGTTATGCGTGCGATAGAAATATTGACATCAGATTGGGGTTTTGCATGGAGTCCTAAACGAATTACCATTTCGACTATTGGAGTATTGCCTACATTAAAACGATATTTAGAAGAATCAAAATGCCACTTGGCTGTTAGTCTGCATAATCCTTTCTCAGATGAAAGATTAGCCCTAATGCCTGCCCAAAAAGCATTCCCTATAGATCAAGTAATAGCATTAATTAGACAGTACGATTTTACAGCACAGCGTCGCGTTAGTTTTGAATATATCATGCTCGATGGATTAACTGATTCCAAACAACATGCTGATGCTTTATATAGACTTCTAAAAGGCCTTGAATGTAGGGTTAACTTGATACGTTTCCATAAGATTCCAGATTCTCCTTTTAGCCCAAGTCCAGATGCTAAGATAGAACTATTTAAAAAAAGACTCAATAATTTAGGAATTACTACTACTATTCGAGCCTCACGTGGCGAAGATGTAATGGCAGCATGTGGTATGTTGGCAGGTAAAAAAGTAATTAATAATTAGTTAAGGCAATGGAAGAAGCTAGCGAGGATATCCAAAATCGCATATCAGAGCTCAGTGACGTGGCTAGAAAACAGCTATCTCGCATGGCAGCTTTATGTAGTAGAAAAGAATATTGTAGCTCAGATATAAAAAATAAATTATCTAAAAAAGACCTATCCTCAGACGAAATAGAAATTATTCTACAAAAATTATATAAAGATAAATATCTTAGTGATAAAAGATATGCAGCAGCATTTGCACGCGAGAAATCTGCATTATCTGGCTGGGGAAGAAATAAGATTACCTTCGCTCTCAGAGGAAAGAAAATAGATTCAGCAGATATAGAAAATGCATTAAGTGAAATTGATGAAAAAAAGGCAGAGGAAAAATTTTATAATGTCTTGAAACGAAAGTGGAAACAATTAGAAAAAGAAGAAGATATACAGAAAAAAACTGTTAAATTAATTAAATTCGCTATGAGTAGAGGTTATGCATATGATGAAATTTCAGATGCTATGAAGATACTTATAAAAAATGAATCGATAGAATAAGTTTTTACTTAAAAATAAAAATATATGGTTACAATAGAGCAGCTCAAAAGTCTGCATCAGCGTATGGATACGTTGGGGAGGTGTCTTTGACATCGATGAAAAAAGAAAAAAAGTAAAAGAAGGTCAATTACATAGTGCAGAACCCGATTTCTGGGATGAGCCCAAAGAAGCAGAAAAATTCCTGAAAGAATTATCATCTGTAAAATATTGGGTAGATGGAGTAGATACTATGAAATCTTTATCAGATGATTTAGATGTACTATTAGAATTTTCTTCAGATGAATCTAATGATAATGGACAGATAGATGCATCACTAGAAGAAGATATAAATTCCACTTATAAAAAATTACTCGAAAAGATAGAAGAATTAGAAATGCGAAATATGCTTGGAGCAGAAGGTGATAAACTCGGAGCAATAGTTAAAATTAATTCTGGAGCTGGAGGAACCGAAAGTAATGATTGGTCTGCTATGCTTATGCGTATGTATATGCGCTGGGGTGAGAGAAACAATTATAAAGTGAGCATCTCTCACGTCTTAGATGGTGATGATGCAGGAATAAAATCGGCTACTATAGAGATAGAAGGAGATTATGCTTTTGGTTATATGAAAGCTGAAAGTGGGGTTCATAGACTAGTCAGGATTTCACCATTCAATGCACAAGGAAAAAGACAGACTACTTTCTCTTCTGTATTCGTATATCCATTAGTAGATGATACTATTGAAATAGATATTAATCCAGCGGATCTAGAATGGGATACATTTCGTTCTTCAGGAGCTGGAGGTCAGAATGTAAATAAAGTAGAGACAGGTGTTAGGGTTAAACATATACCATCAGGTATCGTCGTAGAAAATACAGAATCACGTTCGCAGCTAGATAATAGACAGAACGCTTTACGAATTTTAAAATCCCATTTATACGACATAGAACTTAAAAAAAGACAAGAGAAGCAAGATATATTAGAGGGACAGAAAAAGAAGATAGAGTGGGGTTCACAGATAAGATCTTATGTGCTTCATCCATATAAAATGGTTAAAGATTTAAGGACTGGTTATGAGACATCAGATACTCAAGGAGTTCTCGATGGAGATTTAAATGAATTTATGAAAGTTTATTTAATGTCAAACTAGGGAAATGAGCTATGTTGTGTTTTGAAATGTGTGCTATAGGTAATGAAACAGCGTTTTGAGTGCACAACATAGCCATTTATACCAGATATAAAAAAACACAGCTCTTTAAGCTGTGTTTTTTTTCTTATTTATAATTTATTAAAATGGTCCGTGTCCACCACCAGGACCACGTCTTCCTCGTCTGCTATTGCCCATCTTAGACATATTATTCATATTACCAAATTTCCAAGTTAAAGTAATCATGAAATATTGTCCTAAGGCATTAGTAGAAACATCTTCCATATAATTATTAGTAGTCGTACGATATGCAGTTTGAGATTGATTTAAGATATCATAAATTTTAGCCTGTAGAGAAAATTTATTATTAAATAATCCCTTAGATATCTGAGCATTCCAAATATTAGTATTATTTGCATATCCATCATCAAAACCTATATAATAAGTATATCTATAGTCTGTTTTGAATTGTAAGTCCCAAGGAAGAGTTGCACTAATTTGACCAGCTACGTAATTAGTCCAGGTAGCAGATTTAGCTTGAGATGCTATATCATACCAAGCATCTGAGTAAGAAGCACTTCCTCCGATTCTTGCATATATATTGTCAGAATTATAATTTAAATATAATGTTTCTCCTAGATTCATATAAGTAGTTCTACCTGCTGTTAAATCATCATACATACTATTGATATCTAAATCACTAACAGTACCATTATAATTTCCAGTATAGTTTAAAGCACTACTAACACTAGCTGAAGTATATGAAGAAACCGATAAATTTGTGCTTTGAAAAGGTACATTATACATTCCTCTACCAGATAATGAATATGTAGCCTCATCTGAGTTTAGAGGAACTCTAAACTGTACACCTTGGTCATTGTATAAACTTGCATATACTATATTGTCTTTAGTATAACTTGCAGTTAAAAATGCAAACATTGACCTGAATGTGGACATATTAGTAGATCTATACATTGTTCTTAATGAATTAGAAAATTCAGGTTTTAAGTTATCATTACCTAAAGTGTATAGAAGAGGATTAGAGTTATCTGCTACTGTTTGTAACTGAGTTACTGTAGGTTGATTAGTACTACCTCTATAGTCTAATCTTAATGATTTGCTTTTTGAAAAATCATATTCAAATCTAGCACGTGGTGCATAATTAAGAACGTTTTGAGTTAATTCTGTTTGAGAATCATCACTAAAATCAGTTATTATACTTTTAGTATAAGAAGGTTCTAAATTCATACCTAATTGTAATCTATATTTGTCTTCTTGTTTAGTTACACTTACACCTGCACGTTGATTAACATATGAATTTTCTAATTTATTAGAATAATCTGTATCTAATTCATCATAATTTCCTGATGTGCTCATATTATAAACATATTTATCAGAATTATTCTCGCTATATTTATATTTATATGATAATTCTAAGAAGTAATTATTTCCAAGAGGTTCAGTATAAACTAGATTACCAGATAAAGAGTATGAGTCTTGATTTGTATTATAATATTGATCTATAACAGATGCATCGCTTTGATTATTAGAAAGAGTAGTAGAATAATTATAACCATCTAAATCATTTTGAGAAAGAGAGTAATCTATATCTAATGAAATAGTTCTACCTGCTTTACCTAATTTTTGTCTTAATAATAATTCTCCATACGCTTTACTATTATCGTTACTTCCTGTACTCTTACTATCTGAAGAGTTTAAAGTGTCATTTTGATTTTGATAAGAATATGAAGTAGTTGTTTCATTAAAATCTCCAGAACTGAAATTAAACTGAGGTTCAAAAATTATAGATGTATTATCACTTATAGTGTATTCAAATTTTCCTCCAGCTCTATTTCCAGAAGTATTAGTAGAACTCTTAGTACTAGAGATTGTTTTCATAGATGTTGAATCAGTTAAAAATGTAGTTTTAGAAGATTCAGTTTCTATGTCTTTATCTGAGCCGTTGTATAAATAATTAGCGCCAAATTCAAGTGCTCCATCTAATAGAGTACTATTAACATTGGCACCACCCATCCAGGAAGTAGTAACACCTGAATTAGAATCTGACATTCCACGTCCGCCTCCTCTACCACCACGCATGCTTGACATCATACTGCTGGCCATATCGTGAAATCCTCGATTGTTAGTATTATTGCCGTTAGCTATAACACTTATTTGAGTATCCTCAGTAAAGTATCCTGCAAGTGCAGCTCCTTGAAATCTTGCATCACCATCTTTTACTGGTATATCATAACCACCACCTATGCTAGCATTGCCGAAAAGACCTTTCATCATACCAGGAACAAGTGATAAATCTATTATGGTATCTTCATTGCCATCATCTATACCGGTAAACTGTGCTTGCTTAGATTTTCTTTCTATTACTTTTACTTTTTTTACTATTTTAGCAGGTATATTATTCGTAGCTATTGATGGATCATCTAGAAAAAAAGTTTTACCATCAATGGTAATTTCTTTAACTTCTTTACCATTAGCAGTAACTGTACCATCGCTACTTACTTCTATACCTGGCATTTTTTTCAATAATGATATTAACATATCATTATCTGCAGGTTTAAATGATTCAGCATTATATTCAATGGTGTCTTTTTTTACTACTATGGTATTTCCTACAGCAGAAACTTTAGCTTCATTTAAAGTCGTAGCATCTTCTGTCATTTTTAAAGTTCCTAAATCAAGATCCTTGTCTTTTACTACAATAGATTCGCTATAGGCTTTATAACCTAGCAGCTCAGCTTTTAATGTGTATTTTCCATTAGCGATTTTCGCAAAAGATGCCTTTCCTTGATCGTTAGATAAGGTAAATTGAGTAGGATCTTTTTGACCTTCAAGAGTAATATAAACGGTCGCGAATTCTACCGGGTCTCCCGTTGATTTATCTATTAGCCTTACTTTTATGCTGCTCTGAGCATACATAAAAACTGTGGATACTATTAGAAATAAATAGACTAATAGTGCTCTTTTATTATTCATATAAATGTACTTAATTTGTTAATAACGTAGGTTAGACAATTTTTATTCCAAAAAGTTTAATCAAAAAAAAATTTTTTTATTTTTTTATTCTACCAGGGTGCGATTTAATGAAAGTTTCCCATGATGTAGAAGTTTTTGTGTCAAGAAGAGGATTAGTAAGTTGATAAAAATGACACATAGCTATAGCTAGAGCATCGGTAGCATCTAGATATTTATTATGACATTCAATATTCAATGTTTTAGAAATAATCAGGGCTACTTGTTCTTTAGAGGCTGCACCTTTTCCTGTTATCGCCATTTTAATCTTTCTTGGGGCATATTCATACACTGGTATATTTTTTAATAGAGCAGCTGAAATGGCAGCACCTTGAGCCCTGCCTAAAGTAATCATAGCCTGAATACTTTTTCCATAGAATGGAGCCTCTATAGAAAGGTCATCTGGTTTATATTTATCAATTAGATCACTAACCTTTTCTAGAATTATTTTAAGTTTTTTAAAATGGTCTTTTTCTTTTCTGATATCAATAATACCCATATCTATAAAGTGAACTTTCTTAGCATCAACAAGAATAACCCCGAATCCAAGAATTCTGGAGCCGGGATCAATTCCTAATATAATGCGTTGTTTATCAGACACTTTAATATATTTAGCAGATAAATTTAGTCAATTCTTGTAAAACCTGCGATTTTAGCAATAGTCTCTGGCAGAACTATTCCGTTTGGCGTTTGGTTGTTTTCAAGCAATGCTGCTACTATTCTTGGCAATGCTAAAGAACTACCATTAAGAGTATGTGCTAATTGAGTTTTTTTATTCTCATCTTTATATCTAAGTTTTAATCTATTAGCTTGATATGTTTCAAAGTTAGAAACAGAACTTACTTCTAACCATCTTTTCTGAGCAGCAGAATAAACTTCGAAATCATAAGTGATAGCAGAAGTAAAACTTAAATCGCCACCACATAATCTTAATATTCTATATGGAAGTTTTAATGTTTGGACGAGTCTCTCAACATGTTTAACCATTTGGTCAAGTGCACGATATGAGTTTTCAGGAAGTGAAAGTTGAACTATTTCTACTTTATCAAATTGATGAAGTCTATTTAGTCCTCTTACGTCTTTTCCATAAGAACCAGCTTCTCTTCTAAAACATGGAGTATAAGCTGTCATTTTTATAGGAAGATCTTTTTGATCAAGAATAACATTTCTATAAATATTCGTAACAGGGACTTCGGCTGTTGGTATTAAGTAAAACTTATCTTCTGTAGCGAAGTACATCTGACCTTCTTTATCTGGAAGTTGACCTGTGCCAAATCCTGAGTCTTCATTGATCATAATAGGTGGCTCAATCTCAGTATAACCTGCCTTAGTATTAAAATCTAAGAAATAGGAAATAAGAGCACGTTGAAGTCTAGCTCCTTTCCCTTTATATACTGGGAATCCAGCACCTGTAAGTTTAACTCCAAGATCAAAGTCTATAATGTCATACTTTTTAGCTAATTCCCAATGAGGAAGTGCATCTTCTGAAAGCTTAGGTTTCTCTCCACCTTCACGAATTATTACATTATCTTCTTCTCCTTTACCTGGAGCGACAGCCTTATTTGGAATATTTGGAAGTAAAACTAATTGTTCATTTTGTTTTTTCGCACTTTCTTCCATTAATGATGAAAGTTCTTTAGAACGTGCTTTTAAAGTGGCTACTTGAGATTTAGCATCTTGTGCTTCATCTTTTTTACCTTCTTTCATGAAAGATCCAATTTTTTTGGATATAGATTTTTGTTCTGCTAGGCAAGAATCTAATTCTGTTTGGTATTCTCTTCTTTTTTTATCTTGTTCTAGGATGTTATTGATTATATTAGTAGCATCAAAGTTTTTGATGGCTAATCTTTCAATTACAAATTCTGGGTTTTCCCTCAGAAGTTTAAGAGTTAACATATTATATTTTTTTTATTACTATTTACCTATAGAAAACTATGCTGCAAATATACAAAAAAAGGCTGGAAAACATCCAGCCTTTTAATATTCTAAAATACCTTTTTATAAAAAATTAATCAAAAGGTAATACTGATACATAAGATTTGTCATTAGCTTTCTTTTTGAAAGTAACAACTCCACTAATTAGAGCATAAAGAGTATGATCTTTACCCATTCCAACGTTTAGACCTGGATAATGAACTGTTCCTCTTTGGCGAACAATAATATTTCCAGCTTTGGCAGTTTGACCACCAAATAATTTAACGCCTAATCTTTTACTTGCGGATTCACGTCCATTTTTAGAACTACCGACACCTTTCTTGTGAGCCATAATTTAAATCTCCTATTAATTAAGCAATTTCTTCTATTAAAATTTGTGTTAAATTCTGACGATGACCGTTTCTTTTTTGATAGCCTTTACGACGTATCTTTTTGAATACGATAACTTTGTCAGCTCTTACATGATCTAATACGGTAGCTTTGATTTTCGCTCCGCTAATATAAGGTGAGCCCACATTAACTTGACCATCATTGTCAGTTAACAATACTTTGTCGAAATCAAGAGAAGCACCTTTCTCAGCTTTAAGTCTGTTTACGAAAATCTTTCTCCCTTTTTCTACTTTAAATTGCTGTCCTGCAATATCTACAATTGCGTACATAAATTTTATTTTTTAAAGTTTTGACTGCAAGCGGTTATTTAAATAACTCTTTTTCAATAGCTTAACAATCTTATATATAAATTTGGACAGCAAAAGTAATATTTATTCTTCTCTAATGCAAATTAATCATCATTTTTTATTAAATTTGCGTTGTGTGCGAACTTAAGAAAACAATAAACCATTAAAGATAATGGAAACACCTTTCATTTATAATAGATATGTGACTGGAAAATATTTTGTTTCACGTCAGAAGGAGATTAAATATGTCAGTGAAGGTCTTAAAAATAAAAAGAATATTCTTATCTATGATTCTCCAAAAACAGGTAAAGAGTCTCTTATTAAAAATAGCCTAAAAAAACTAGATAATGAAAGGTTTGAATATAAACTAGTAGAGATAAATCTATTAACTATCCGTGATAAAGATACGTTCTATAGAACTATATTAGAGGCTTATTCTAAGATTACAAATATCGATTTGTCATATTTTAAAGATGTAATGGAAGGTATATCTCATTTGTCTTATGAACAAATAGATGAGATCATTGATTTGCCTGAAAAAATAAGTTTTGATAATAATTGTCAGATTATATTATATTTTAAAGAATTCCAGAATATTTTACTTTTTGAAGATTACGAAACGATCTTATCATATTTAGAAAAGAAATGGAAAGAACATATATCTGTGTCATACATAGTAACTGGATCAAGAATCAATGCTATGCAGTATATATTCGAAGAACGTAAATTCTTTTATAAGCTATTTACTAAAATAAATCTAAGTCCACTTGAGGAATCAGAAGTGTCTAATTTTATTAAAAAAACATTTTTAAGAAGGGGAAAGGTAGTAGACAAGGATTTGGCTCATTTAATTTATATAACATTAGGAGATTATCCATGGTATTTGTGGCATTTGTGTTCTATTTCATATAACTTAACTATAGGGTATTTAACAAGAAATGTCTTAGATGAGGCTTTAGATTCTCTTTTAGCTCTTCATGAACCAAGATTTATTGATATGGTTAATGAATTAACTACTTTTCAGATTTCTCTTCTGAAAGCTGTGTATGATAATGAAAGTCAGTTAACATCTTCTTGTAATATAGATAAGTATCATTTAAATTCTTCTGCTAATGTATATAGAGTAAAAGAGGCATTAAGAAAGAAAGAAATAATTTCGTTTGATAGAGAAGATAGGCCATATATTATAGATCCTTTATTTAAATTATGGCTTTCTAAATATTTTTTTAAATAATTATGAAAAAGATAGCAATTCTTACAGGTGCAGGTGTAAGTAAAGAAAGCGGACTTAGTACGTTTAGAGATGCTGATGGACTTTGGGAAAATGAAAGAGTCCAAGATGTAGCTGATATCCATGGATGGTATAGGAATCCTGAAAAAGTTATAAATTTTTATAACAAGCTGCGAACAGGATTAAAAAATCATAATCCAAATAAAGCTCACAAAATTATAGCAGAGTTAGAAAAAAACTTTGAAGTAACTGTTATAACCCAAAATGTAGATAACCTTCATGAGAAGGCTGGCTCTACGAATGTAATTCATCTTCATGGTGAATTAACTAAAGTACGAGGAGAGAATATAATTTATGATATGCCAAATGTAAAAGGTATCAAGGATATCGGATATTCTGAAATTCATATTGGAGACAAAAGTGACCAAGGATATCAGTTAAGACCTCATATAGTGTGGTTTGGTGAGGCAGTGCCTAATCTTACTATCGCAGCCAGGGCTGTAAATGAGGCAGATATCATGTTAGTAGTAGGAACATCATTAGTAGTTTATCCAGCAGCAGGCTTGATTAATTATGTAAAGAAAGGTACTCCAATTTATTTAGTGGATCCTACTCCTATAAATATACATTATTCTCCATATACTCAAATTAAAGATGTCGCTACTAAAGGTATGGAAGCTTTTGAGAAAATGATTCTGGATGAATAATAAATAATAGAGTTTAATAATCTTTTGGGATTATATGTTATATAAAAATAGCCGTGAACGAACAAATTCACGGCTATCTTTTATATTGGTAGATTGTTATTATGCTCCGAAGTTATCAAACATAATGTTTTCATCTGGAACACCAAGATCTTCACACATCTTAACGACTGATTGGGTCATCATTGGAGGTCCACATAGATAGTATTCAATATCTTCTGGGGTCTCATGATCTTTAAGATAAGTATTGTAAGCTACTTGATGAACGAAACCTACTGTGTATTTTACACCTGCTTTATCAGCTTCAGGATCTTCACGGTCAAGAGCTAAAGTGAATGTAAAGTTAGGGAATTCATCAGAGATTTCTTTAAAGTCTTCAAGATAAAAAGCTTCTTGTAGAGAACGAGCTCCATAGAAGAAGTGTACTTTACGAGTAGTTCTTTTAGTCTTAAATAAGTCAAAAATATGAGATCTCATAGGTGCCATTCCTGCTCCACCACCAACGAATACTACTTCGTTGTTAGTATCTCTCATAAAGAACTCACCATAAGGACCTGATATAGTAACTTTATCTCCAGGTTTTTTAGAGAAAATATAAGAAGATGAAATACCAGGATTAACATGTTTTAAACCACCTTTCTTTTTATCAAATGGAGGAGTAGCTATTCTGACATTAAGCATTACTATATTTCCTTCAGCAGGGTGATTAGCCATAGAATAAGCACGGAAGGTGTCTTCTTTGTTTACCATTTTGAGATTGAAAAATCCAAAATGTTCCCAAGCACCTCTATATTCTTCATCTACGTCTATATCTTTAAAATCTACTTCGCATTTAGGAATATCTATTTGAATATAACCACCAGCGCGGAAATTAAGATCGACGCCTTCAGGAAGCTTAACTACGAATTCTTTAATGAAAGTAGCGACATTTCTATTAGAAACTACAGTACATTCAAGTTTCTTGATACCAAGAATTGATTGAGGAATAAGTACGTCAAGATCTTGTTTAACTTTTACCTGACATCCTAATCTCCAGTTATTCATTTGTTGTTTCTTACTGAAAAAACCAGTCTCAGTTGGAAGGATCTCTCCACCACCATTGATTACTTGACATTTACACATTCCACATGTTCCTTTTCCTCCACAAGCAGATGGAAGATAAATGTGTTCTGCAGCAAGAGTAGATAATAAAGAAGCTCCAGGGGCTGTAGTGATTACTTTCTTTCCTTTATTAATATTAATTTTAACATTACCTTTAGGGGTAAGTTTATCTTTAGCAAATAATAATAAAGCTACTAACAAGAAAGTAACAATAAAAAATACTAAGATTGAGCCTATAAGTGTTGATACGTCCATAATTCTTTTATAGTTTGATTCCCATAAAACTCATGAATGCTATACCCATAAGTCCTACAGTTATAAATGTTATTCCTAATCCTTTTAAAGGAGCTGGTATGTTAGAGTATTCCATTTTCTCACGAATAGCTGCTAATAATACGATGGCTAAAAACCATCCAATACCAGAACCAAATGCATATACCGCTGATTCGCCAACATTAGCGAAAGCTTTTTGTTGCATGAAAAGAGAAGCTCCTAAGATAGCACAGTTTACTGCTATTAAAGGAAGAAAAATTCCTAGAGAAGAGTAAAGTGCAGGAGCAAATTTCTCAACTACCATTTCCACTAATTGTACTATAGCTGCGATAACTGCTATGAAAATTATGAAACTTAAAAAGCTCAAATCTAAGTTGCTATATTGTTCTCCTAACCATGATAATGCACCTGGGTCGAGAACAAATTTATTTAGTAAGTAATTTATAGGAACTGTCACGAGTAATACGAATATAACTGCGAGTCCAAGTCCTGTTGCTGTTTTTACCTTTTTTGAAACCGCTAAGTATGAACACATACCTAGGAAAAAGGCGAATATCATATTGTCAACGAAAATTGACTTTATGAATAAACTAATATAATCTATCATAATGGTATGTCTTTTTATTTTTCAATTAATTCTTTTTCTACACTCCTCTGTACCCATATGATTAAACCTACTAGTATAAGTGCCATAGGAGGTAAAATCATTAGTCCATTATTTACATAACCTGCATCATACCATGACTGAGGTATAACTTGCATATTAAAGAAACATCCTGAACCGAAGAATTCACGAATAATGGCTAATGTTACAAGTACTAGTCCATATCCGAAACCATTTGAAAAACCATCTACGAAAGATGGAATAGGTTTGTTCTTTAAACCGAAACCTTCGATACGACCCATTACTATACAGTTAGTAATAATTAAGCCGATATAAACAGAAAGCTGTTTACTTACTTGATAAGAGTAAGCTCTTAGAAATTGGTCAATAAGTATAACAAAAAAAGCTACAATTACTAGTTGTACTATAATACGTATTCTATTAGGAATTGTTTTTCTTATTATAGAAACGAACATGCTAGAAAAACCAGTAACTAACATAACTGAAATAGCCATTACTAAAGCTGCTTCAAGTTTTACTGTGACTGCTAATGCTGAGCAGACACCCAAAACCAATACGGTAATCGGATTGGTCTTAAAGACGGGATTTAAATATGTTTC